>JBGGMQ010000978.1:0-9697 GCA_041287975.1 Verrucomicrobium sp.
ACGATGTTGGGCGTGTTGGGTTGGCGGAGGGGAGGTAGAAGTTGCTGGAGAATTCGGTGCCAAGATGCATTGGCGAAGAATGATGGGACTTGAGATGGCACGTGAAAATGAGAAGACTGGTCGGCTTCCGCACCTGAAACAATCTACGATCGCACCCAACGTAGACTCGCTAAAAGCTCGCCAACGTTGGGCTTCTTACCTCTTACCACTCCCCCCTACCGCCCCTTCTTCGCCAGCTTCTCTTTCACGGCCTGAGCGAGATCGGCATTGGCCGTGAGCAAGGCTTGGGGGACTTTATCGATGGCGTACTGCTCTTGCCCGCCGATGCGGGTGATGGTGACGGTATCTCCCACAATGGCATAGGAGAAGGTGGTGGGCCGTGAGGCGTCATTGCCAGCGGCCGCGGCGACGGATCCGGCCGAGGAGCCAACATCAGCTGCGCTGAAGCCAAGCACGGGAGCGAGGCGTGGGTTGGTCTTGGCGAGGGCTTTGCGATCAGCTTCGGGAAGCTTTTTGAGGTCTGCAACTTCCACAGTGGAGAAGCCCCCGTCGTGCATGATCTTCATCTGCTGGTCTTTCAACACGGACAGCCGCACGTTCTTGTAGATTTTGCCTCCCAGATCAAGCAGGGGCATGTAGTCCACTTTCGCATCGGTATGCTTTTGCTGGTAGTCCTGGGCGCTCATCCATTGGCCAGCAACCACGACGTTACCCTGTCTTCCTTTCTGCCGGACAAAGGCAATTTTATCCACCAGGGCTTTGGCCAACGAGGTCGCCTTCGGGTATTGCCTGCCCACGTCCTCCGCCTCCTTGGCGATCTTGTCCAGTTCCAGCCAGTCGGCCTCCGTCACCAAGGTGAGGGCCGGATAATCAGGATAGGAAAGAGTTTTGCGCAGCAACGGTGGCTGCAGTTGCTGAGTTGTCCCATTGGCAAAGGTGAAGGTGCTGGTCATGCCAAAGGTCTCCACTGAAGCAAACTCAAACGCCTGGGCGAACTCATTGCTGCCGGTGGCAGAGCTGCCAACCACCACGATGCCCCCTTTGCTGGGAAGAGGGGCGGAGAGGCACGCTGCCGCGGAGACGAGCAAACTGCCTGTCAGAACTAGGAAACGGAGAGCGAGGGGGGCTTTCATGAGTTTCGGTGAGGTTTCAGAGTTTAACTTCACTGAGCGGCACTTCCATTGACACCGGCACCGTAGCTGCGCAAGACGGCCACGCTGCGCTCGAACTCGCCTTTTTGATAAGCGATGTCGGCGTCCTTGTTGGGGGCTTTGAACGACGGGATGGGTTTGCCCTTTTTGGCCAGGGCCTCAAACGCAGCGAGATCTACGGCCGGCATCTTGTCATAGCCGAATTCCTTGATGAACTCAGGCTTCTTGTAGGGCAAGGGTTTGGCGAATCCAGAAATGGTCTCGATGTTCAGCGGGACACCGGGGCAGAGTTCGGCGAAGCGCTTGGTATAGGCTTTGAAATCCACCAAACCCTCACCGATGGCCGTCCACTGGACGGTCGCCCCCTGATCGCTTTCCCAAATCATCGAGTCGCGGACGCTGGAGCAGTTCACATACGGCCCGAGGGTTTCCAGATGGCGCAGCGGGTCTTCCATGACCCAGGTGGCATTGCCGGGATCGATGTTCGCCCCCACCCAGTCCTTGCCCGCCGCCTCAATGAGAGCCTTGAGTTCGTGCGATTGCATGTCGCCAGCATGGTTCTCGATTGAGATACGGATACCCGCGTCCTGCGCCTTGCTCTTGCAGGCCTGGAACACCTTGAGAAGGGATTCAATGTGACGCTGGATGCCGCCGTCGCCTTTGCGGTCATCATTGCCCCCCAGATAGCAACGAGCGACAGGCGAGCCAAGGGCCCGGGCGACGCGAATGCAGAGCGACAGATGCTCCTCTGCAGTGCCAAAGGTGTTCTTGAAACGGCCTGCCGTGGGACACACGCTGGAGGTTCCGACGTACACAGCCAGCCCAGCGCGATCCGCCTGCTCCTTCAACGCCTTCAGGTAAGCATCTTCAAAGCTCTCAAAAGGGAGCAATTCCGACAGGAACAAGGTATCCACCTTCTGGGAACCGGCATAGTCGATGAACTGCGCAGCTTTCCAGCCGGTGGCGCGCACCGCGAAATGGTCCAGGCCGATCCGGACCTTCAGGGGAACCGTCTGCGCGCTTGCGCATGAGAGAGCCGGTAGAGCGGCAGCAGTGGTCTGGAGAAAGCGGCGGCGATTCATGGCCGCAAATCTCACCGGAAACGCTCCATGATTGCAACTGAATTCCTCGCTCTTAGCCCAATGGCGGGAAAGGCCTCTGTGACTGTTTTCCTCCCGGCAATTGCCGAACCTGCCAATCAGGCTTTGGAAATGCCTCAACTAGACCTCACCTCATCTGAAGAGATTTCATCCACTTCGGCGGAAAAAAAGCCCATCACCCGGGAAGAGCACAAAAAAGCCCCATTCCAATTCGGAACGGGGCTATCAAAACTCAGAGAGTCTCGCAATACCAAGCTTACTCGATCACATCCGTCTGCTTGCTCAGCCAGGTCTGGAATGCCTTGCGCACAGCGTCAGGCTGAATGATGGCCTTCGCCGCCAAGCCGGAAAGCCAGCGGTTGATCGCATTGCGGCCTTGTTCAGACTGGATTACCTTCTCAATCTGAGGGCGCACCTTTTCCAGCGGTTCCATGTTGCCGGGCTGCTTGGCTTCACAGTAGATGATCATGTAGTTGCCACCGATGTCGACCACACGGCTCACACCGCCCACTTTGAGGGCGAAGGCGACTTCCGCAATCTCGCGGCTCAGCGTAGCGCGCTCCTGCAGGCCCCAGTCCCCACCGGACTCTGCACGACTGTCCTGGGAGTAGGTCTTGGCGAGGTTGGAGAAATCTGAACCATTCGTCACTTTGCTACGAATTTCTTCGGCCAAGGTCTTCTGGGATTCAGGAGAAGCACTTACGGCACCGATCGGATACTTGGGGATCGTGATGGTGCTGAACTTGATGTAGTCCTTGTCACGGAACTTGTCCGCGTTCTTGCGGTAGAACTCCTCTACCTGCGCAGGGGTCGGCGGAGCGAGGTCTTTCATCTGGCGCTGACGAAGGACGGACACGACCATCATCTTCTGGCGCTGCTCGCGGAATTTCTTGAGCGTCATGCCAGTCTTGGCCAACTCCATGAGGAACTTCTCACGGTTCCCTTCGAAGTTGTCCCGCACGATGCCATTGATGTCGTCGTCGATGTACTGGGGCTTGATGGAGCCGCCGAGTTTGTCGAACTCGGAAAGCACGAGTTGGCGCTCAAGCAAGGCATACAGCGCGTTTTCACGTAGGGAAGCAAGACGGGCGGCCTGTTCATTGGGGTCACGCACCGTCATCCGGATCAATTGTTCCTGGGCCTCAATAGCCTCTTTGACCTCGGACTTGGTGACAACCTTGCCATTGACGACCGCCGCGATGCCATTGGAGCTTTGGGCCTGGATAGCACTCACAGCCGACAGGGCGAGCGCCAGGGTCAGACTCAGATATAGGGGGCGGTTCTTCATGATTAAAAACTTCTCAGCAGTTGGAAAGACTCGCGCAATTGTAGGGTTGGGTCATTCGCTGTCAAACGGGGAAACTTGCCGCTGAGCAACACATACTGACCATTTCGGGTAAGCATGAGCTTGCCCTCCTTTACCTCCACAGCGCTGATGTTCGCGTGAGCAGCAGCAAGCTTCATGCCTGCACACACCAGTAGATTCTCCACGGCTGGAGGAGGCGGCCCATACTGGTCCCGCCAGTTCTTTTCCAGCGTATCGAGCTCCTTTCGAGTGAGCAACTCCCCCAGCATGCGGTAGGCGGTGATGCGTGCCCGTGCGTCTTCAATATAACTCTGCGGCAGGAAGGCGGGAATACGCCACTCCTTGGTGGTGATCAGCTTCTGACGATCTGGAGGACGGTGAGCGGTGGCTGCAGTCACGCGGCGATGAGGCTCCCCATCCGCCTCCTGAAGCCACTGGGCCTCGCTCATGCTCAGGAAGTCGACACGGAAGCTCACTTCCATCGGCGGGGGCGTTTTCCTTCCCTGCAGTCGGGCCGTCGCCCCTTTCAGCATCTGGCAGTAAAGATCAAACCCGATGGCGAAAATGTGCCCGCTTTGCTCAGTTCCGAGCAAATTGCCCGCCCCGCGGATTTCGAGGTCGCGCATGGCGATTTTGAAGCCGCTGCCGAGCGCAGTGTATTGTTTGATCGCGGTGACTCTTTTTCTGGCATCGCCGACCGTCATCAGATCCTTCGGAAGCATGAGATAGGCCTGCGCCCTTTCTCCGCCCCGGCCCACGCGTCCTCTCAACTGGTACAGGTCTGCCAGGCCAAAGCGGTCGGCGCGGTCAATGATGATGGTGTTGGCATTGGGGATGTCCACACCGCTCTCGATGATCGTGGTGCAGAGCAGCACGTCCGCCTCGCCCGCGATGAAGCGCCTCATGACGTCTTCGAGAAGTTCCCCATCCATCTGGCCGTGGCCGATGACTACCCTGGCCTTGGGGCTAAGCGCTTCAAGCTTGGCCTTCATCTTCTCCATGTCCGTGACCCGGTTGTGCAGGAAGAAGACCTGACCGCCGCGCTCCACCTCCGTGTTGATGGCATCCCGGATGATGCGTTCGTCATATCCGCACACTGTGGTCTGCACGGCATGCCGGTTCGGCGGCGGGGTGTCGAGCGTGGACATGTCGCGCATGCCCATCAGGCCCAGGTACAAGGTCCTGGGAATGGGAGTCGCGCTGAGCGTGAGCACGTCCACCAGGCGGAAGAGCTGCTTGAACTTCTCCTTGTGTTTTACCCCGAACCGCTGCTCTTCATCCACCACCGCCAGGCCCAGATTCTTGAAGTGAACGTCCTTGGAAATGACGCGATGGGTGCCGACGATGATGTCCACGGTGCCATCACGAACGCCGTTCAGTATCCCCTTCTCCCGGGCGGCGGGAGTGAGCCGGCTAAGCATCTCCACGGTGACCGGATAGTCCGACATTCGCTCCCGGAATGTGGCAAGGTGCTGCTGAGCCAGCACCGTGGTGGGCACCAGCACTGCGACTTGTTTGCCGCCCATGACGGCCTTAAAAGCGGCTCGAATAGCGACTTCCGTCTTGCCAAATCCCACATCGCCACAGAGCAGGCGGTCCATGGGCTTCTCCAGTTCCATGTCCCGTTTGATTTCAGAAATGGCCCGCAGCTGATCCGGCGTCTCGCGGTAGAGAAAGGATTGCTCGAACTCCAACTGCCACTTCGTATCGGGTGAATGAGGGTGGCCCTTGAGTGTCTGACGCTGCGCTGCCACGCTGAGCATGCTGGCGGCAAACTCCTCCACGCTCCGCTCCGCCTGGGCGCGCGTCTTGCCCCAGCGGGCATCGCCCAGTTTGTTGAGTGTAGGAGCCTTGCTGCCGACGCCCACATAGCGGGACACCAGATGCGCCTGACTGACGGGCACGAACACTTTGGCCTCATCCGCATAGCGAATGACCATGACCTCCTCCCGCTTCGCCCCTTCACGAACCTCGATGCCGCCGTACTTGCCGATCCCGTAGTCGAGGTGGACCACCAGATCCCCTTCGCGCATTTCCCGCAGGTGATCTCGCGCCTGGCGCAGCACCTGGGCTTCGTCCAGCTTGGAGCCGCGCACGCGTCGCGTGTTTTGGTGGCGGCCAAAGACCTCCGCTCCGGTGAGCACGGCGAGTTTAGCGGTGGGAACCGTGAACCCCCGATGGAGCAGACCCAGGGTCAGTTCCATGGCATGCTTCTCAAGCCAGCCGCTGCCGACCAATTCCTCGAACCGCTCACGTTCGCCAGGATTGTGGAAGAACATGACCACCCGCCACTTCTGCTTCTTCCACGCCTCCACTTGCTGGGTGAACTGCTCACGCCGTGCCTGCTGGACAACAAAGTCGCCAGCATTAAACACTCCCAGAGGATTCTCAAAGATGGCCGTCGTGAAATCCTCCTCCATCAGGCCGGCCCGGGCCCCTGAGGTGATGAGCAACTGCGGCGAAGGTTGGGCTTCGCATTCCATGGCGACCAGCAAATCCTCTTTGCGCAGAAACTCCCGCACTTGCGACGTCTGCGTGGCTGCGTCCGATGCCTGGACGAGGAGTTGCACCCTTTGGAACCGCTGCACCGAGGTCTGGGTGTGAATATCAAAGCTGCGGAGCGACTCCAGTTCGTCGTCAAAAAACTCCATGCGCAACGGCTCCTCTGCCTGCCAGGAGTACACATCCACAATACCGCCGCGACGTGCAAACTGGCCACGCTCCGTCACCACCGGGACCCGTTCATAGCCAGCATCGTCCAGTTCAGAAAGCAGTCTTTCGACATCGAGCTTCATCCCGGTGTGCAGGGATTTTTTGCTGGCCTCCAGTTCCTGAAGGGCGGGAACCTCTTCATCGAGGCTGTCCGCACAGAGCACGATCACCCGAAGGGTGGCATCGTCGTCTTTTGAAACGACCGCTTTGGCAGATTCAGAGAATCGGGCGAGGACGGATATGCGCTCCGCCGAGGCATCTGGATCGGGCAGTCCCGAGGCGCTTTCTGCATGGGAGAGTCTGGGAAAGAAGAACGCCGGGACACCCCACACGCGCAGTTCGCCATGCACCTGCTCTTGAGTACGGGCATCGGGACAGAGGATCCAAACCCGCTTCTTGGGCGCAGCGTGTGCCGCCAGAGCTGCGGCAAATGGCCAGCCTTCTCTCGCGACGTGATCCATCACGACTTGCCCTGCCTCCCCTGCACCCTGTTTGAGAGCTTTCCAGACGGGTCCGAAGGCCTTGGCACCGTGCACCGCCTTTACCAACGCGGGTGCGAGGGATTCTTCGGAGGGAGTTGAGGACTGTGAAGGCTGGGCCATGAAAAGAGCGTTTCACCCCACCCACCTTTTCAGGCAGCCGGGGTCAATGATGCATTCAATTCGATGCGCCCACCCTCGCGCTGGACGAAACCGCCCAGTGCTAGATTCTCAGGAAGCCTTGCGAGCCGTCTTGGCTGTTTTCACTTCCGCAGGCTTCACATCAGGCTTTTTCTCATCGCTCTTGCCCAAGGTAATCGCGGGAATGCCAAGAAGCTTGGCCGCTTCATCGAGATCCTGGTGGCAATTGCGCAGCGCCATCTTTTTGAGCTCGCGATCCAGCCAGGGCATCAGTTCGAAGTCCGGCAGATTTTGAGCCCCGTGCAACAGCGACTGCAAGGCATCCTGCATGCGCATCAAAGTGTGAATGGGCGTGGCAACACGCTGCGTGTTGCTGCCGAGCGGAATGTCCGAGGGGAGCAACACGTCCGTGTTGCACAGAGCACACGCTCTCTGGAGGGTATTCTCCAGTTCACGCACATTGCCGGGCCAGTCATAGGCCTCCAGCAGAGCGAGAGCGTCTTCACTGAAACGCATCTGCGGCGTGCGCTTGCGAGCGGCCATGCGCTGTAGGAAGAACTCGGCCAGCATCCGCGTGTCCTCGCGACGCTCACGAAGCGGTGGGATGTGGATGCGTACGACGTTGAGCCGGTAGAACAAGTCCTCACGGAAGCTGCCTTCCGCGACTTCCTTTTCCAAATCTTTGTTGGTGGCGGCCAGCACCCGCACATCGGTCTTGAGGGTGTTGTTACCGCCCACGCGGCTGAACTCCCCTTCCTGAAGCACGCGCAGCAGCTTGCTCTGCACGGTGAGGGGCATGTCCCCGATTTCATCCAGGAACAGGGTGCCACCATCACACTGCTCAAAGCGGCCCATGCGCTGGGCCACGGCACCTGTGAAGGAGCCCTTTTCGTGGCCGAACAGTTCGCTTTCCAGAAGGTTGTCTGGAATGGCCGTCACGTTGATAGCCACGAATTCCTTCTGTGTCCGGGGGCTGAACTTGTGCACCGCGCGGGCGACCAGTTCTTTACCGCAGCCGCTCTCACCAGTGATCATGACCGCTGCATCCGACCGTGAAACACGACCGATGAGCTTGAAGACCTCCTGCATGGCACCGCTGCGGCCGATGATCGTTTCCTGAATGCTCTCCGAGGAGACGGTGGACACGCTCGCCAGCGTGATCTTGCGGGCCTCCACAGCGCGCAAGGCGCTTTCAACAATGGAGCGCAGATCGTAGGGCATCTGCTCCTTCCGCAGGAAGTCGTAAGCCCCGAGCCTCATCGACTCGATGACCGCGCTGGTGCCGGCCAGACCGCTGAATAGCAGCACCATGGCATTGGGATCCTGCTGACGGAGCCGCTTGAGCAGCTCGATCCCGTTCATCTGTTGCAGGCGGGCCTCACTCAGCACGAGGTCTGCCCGCTGCTTCATATAAGCTGCCAACGCATCTTCCCCCCGTTCGAAGCTCTCGATAGTGACGTTGGGAGATTTGAGATGGGATACAGCCCAGGCGAGGAAATCGGTATCCGGATCCACGATGAAAAGCCGTGTGGATTCGGGTTGAGAGTCGGAGGTCAGCATCGGAAAGGCATTTTCACACAATTGCGGAAATGCGCAAAGGTTACGTTCCTTTCTGCAACGCGGACGCAGACTGTCAAGTGACGGAAGGACTGACAGCCCGGATTCGCAAAATTGCTAAAATCACCAGACTTTGCCCCAGGGACAAAGCATCACGCCACCCCGCCGAAACGACGGTGCCTGCGACCAAAGTCCCGCACCGCCTCCACCAGCTGGTCCCGGCGGAAATCCGGCCAGAGGGTCTGGGTGATGTAGAACTCCGTATAGCTGAGCTGCCAGAGAAGAAAGTTGGAGAGACGCATCTCGCCACTGGTCCGGATCAACAGATCAGGATCCGGATAGTACCGGGTATAGAGATGCTTGCTGAAGACCTCAGCATCTATCATGCCCTTGTCCAAATGACCTTTCTCGACACTCTCGAGAAGGCTCTTGATGCCATCAATGATCTCTTCCCGGGAGCCATAACTCAGGGCGAAAATCAGGGTGAGCCCCGTGTTCTGCGAAGTCGCCTCAATGCTCTTGTGCAACTGGTCCTGGCAACTCTGCGGAAGATCATGCAAGCGCCCAATGGCCTGCAGGCGCACGTTCTTCTGCACCATCTCCGGCGTCTTCTGCTTGAGAAAACGCTCCAGCATTTTCATGAGTGAGTCCACCTCACTCTTCGGCCGCTTCCAGTTCTCCGTGGAGAAGGCGTAGAGGGTGAGATATTCAATGCCCAATTCGCCACACGACTCCACGGCCACCCGCACCGACTCCGCACCACGACGGTGACCTTCAGTTCGTGGGAGTCCCCGCTCCTTCGCCCAGCGGCCGTTGCCGTCCATGATGATGGCAACGTGGCGGGGAATGACGAGATCTTCTGGCATGTTCGGCTGGGAGCTGCTTACCGACTCCACCTCATGAAGCAAATGGCAAGCAGCAAGTGAAAAAACGGCCGGAAAGGAGTCCCTTTCCGGCCAGAGAATCCAAGTCTTAATCCACGACGAGGGTCTGCTCGCGCGCCGGACCGATGCCCAGCAAGCTGACTCTCGCCCCCGCCAGCTCAGCAAGCCGATTGAGGTAAGTTTTGGCCAACGGAGGCAGGTCAGCGGCGTCAGTCAGCCCGCTCAGATCCTTCTTCCAGCCAGCATGGGTCTCATAGATCGGCTCACAACGTTCCAGCTCAGGGATGGTCGCGGGCGGGTGATTGATCTCTTTGCCGTCCAGCTTGTAGGCACGGCAAATTTTGATCTCGTCCAGACCGTCCAGGCC
>JBGGMQ010000979.1:0-2853 GCA_041287975.1 Verrucomicrobium sp.
TGCTGGGCAGCCAGGGTGAATCCACAATCAGTGCTGAAGAAGTGGCTGGCAAGGCGGGCACGATCTCCTGGCATGTGTTCACGGGCATCACGGCGCGGGTGACGCGGATTGCAGTCGAGGGGTAGGGACTGCTGGTTTTAACCACAAGACACAGAGACTGATTTTCTAGACAGAATTAACGGAATTAAGGGCACCACCGGAAACCTCAGAAGGGCCAAAGGTCCGCCCAATACCAGCCGGGGTCGAAGGCCCCGGTATCCGTCAGGCAAGGGATTGAGGGCTGAAAGTCCGTCCTATCAAGTGACTCCAGACCTCGCAACACCCTTGTTTTCTTCAAAGGGGTAGTTTCCGGAGGTACCCTTTACAGAATGGGAACTGAACCATAGGACTTATTTGGTTTTTAGTTTCTCGATGGCGAGTAAGGCTTTGTTTGGACCAACTCGACTGAGGGTGAATATGGCTGATAAGGTAGATTTTCGGCGTGAGTGAGCAGCTAAAAGCGCGACTAGCGGGCGGAAAAAGCGCCCATTTGGACGATTCATCAACCCGTTGGGCGGATTCATACAGTCTGGGTGGACGCGACAAAGATGGTAAAGGACCCTCATTCCCATTGATGACAATGGGTCGTTCCGGGCCCGCTCAAATCTGACTACGCCAATCCCATGAAAACTCGTAGCATCCATCCACTGCGTCGTACCCTGTTGTGCTGGGCTGCCGCGCTGACAGTCGGGCTTGTCTCCTTGCTCGGGTCGAATTCTGCCAATGCCCAGAGCACCTATACCATGGACGTTCTCAACGTGAATTACTCCGGCATGACCACCACCGGTGGCACGGTGTATATTCCGTATGTCCTGACCTCCGGTTCCGCCGTCACGGGTCTCGGCAGCAGCTTCAATGTCGCTTTCACGTGGACCGCCCTAAGCGGTTCCGGGGATCTGTGGACCACCACACCCTTGACGGATACGGGACGTTTCGGATTCACTCCCGACAAGACTTCGCTTTTCACTGGCCTGCCGACCAACAACACCACCAGTGAGACGGCCGCCGGAGGGATTTTTGATGCCATCGGCGGGCTGATTGGCAATGGTTCCATCGACGTGCTCGGCACCTTCTCCATTGCCGCCGCCGCCGCTCCCTTCGCCGCAGGTTATTCCATCATCGACGATCAGGTCAGCTACCGGGGAAATGCCAGCGGTGCCTTCGTCGGCAGCACCTACTTCAGTGCCTATTGGGCAAGTCCGGTGGAGGGTACGATACAGACCACGAAGACGCATGGTCAGACCGGCTTTTTTCAGTACACCGCCTTCAGCGACGGCAGCCCGGGCAACGAAGGCACCGTGCCATTGCTCCGTATGGGTAACGTCACCGGTGGAAGCATCACCTACATGCCTGTGCCTGAGCCGTCGGGGTTGATTTTGATTGGGGCGGTGGGTGTGCTGGTGGTGCTGCGGCGGGAGAGGAAATCACAAACGAAGAATGCGTGAAGGAGGGTGTCAGGGAGGATTTGGCAGGTCGGGTTTAACCACAGAGGCACAGAGAACACAGAGACTGATTTTTCTTAAGCAATTGATGAGTGGTGATCGCTGGGAAACCTCGTCAAAACCTGGATGGTATTGCCTAGTACCATGGTTCGCTGTGCGGGAGACGCAAGAGGTGAGAACCTGTTTGGACTAAAACATGCGGGTGTGGCAAGTTGAAGTAAAGGACTGAGATGGCAGGCTCTTGCCTGTTATGGCTGCCCGCACCCTCTCTGGCACCACTTTCAGGGTGCACTGATGGTATCGCTATTCCAGGGGTGTCGCTTCGCTCAACCCCTGGCTACCCTCTAGGATGCCTTCGGCATCGGGATCTCTTTTGAGACAGCTTTGAGTGTGAGAGGACAGGCAGACTCTTTTGGTCTTCAACCGACGATCAATGTCCAAGCAAAGACGCCAACAGAGTACTGAGACTCGTGGTGCAGTGGGGACGTTCGCGGATGGTCGAGTGGATTTGTATGCCCGAGAACGGATGAAATCGTGGGGCTTGTCGGCCACTTCGGTTACGCTTTCCGACGACGGGGGAGGCGTCGTGGAGATTTCTGGCCGGGCTTGAGGCGATAGTTGAGGTGCCAGCGGGTGAGACCCAGGACGGCGGCATAGCCCAGCCAGCTAAGAAAGAAGCCTACGCCGAGGGCGGTCCAGGGAGACAGGGCCTTGTCGCGTCGGGCCAACCGCCAGGAAAAGAAGGCGGGCGTGAGGAAAAAGACCAGCACGAGGAAGGCCTCGAAGTTGCCGAGGGGTTGCGGCTCCATGGAGAGGGCCAAGTACAGGTCAAGGCCGCCCCTTCTTTCACCCAAGGTTTCCCGGCTGGCACTTGCCAGGCAATGCTGGAACAATCTGCATCACGTCCCCGACAGGGGAGTAAGGTGTGGGAGCGTGCCAAGGTGCCCTGAGTGCTGCAGGGTGGAGACCGCAGCAACTCCTTCGGAGTAGAGTGTGTTTATGCCTACCCAAGGTAGACTCGCTGGAAGCTCGTCCAACCTTGGGCTTGAAGCAGTATCCCCTTCGGGGAAGAGCTCCGGGTGGGCATTCGGGCTCCTTGGTGGCCACACGGCAGAAGGCATCCGCAAACACCTTCCGTATCCGCAAACACCCTGATGGTTCACGCATCAGCACCCACCCACTGGTGTTTGATCACCCACCCCCCAGAGCCCGTGTAGTTGTCGACGTGAGGAGGCACTAACTGAAGTGTCTGCCATCTACGCTCTCTCGCCACGTGAGCAAGTTCGACGGACACAGGCAGGGCAACAACATGGACCAGTGGTCATCTCTCTCGTGCCCATTCAGGGCACAGCCCTTCAGGCCTCCTGAAATA
>JBGGMQ010000980.1:0-4083 GCA_041287975.1 Verrucomicrobium sp.
ATGCCCTGGGACCTACCAAGCCCATCGGCCCTCAGCGCGAAGCCAAAGTGAATGAACTGGGTGCTGCTTTCGAAGGCCTGGCCAAAGAATTGCAGTGTGAATTTATCAGCCTCAATGGTGTGGTGGCGGCCTCCAGCTTGACCAAGGATGGCGTGCACCCGGATGGGATCGGAAACGAGGCGATCGCGAAGGTAATGCTGCCGAATGTGATCAGCCTGGTCGGGAAGTGAGGGATGGGTCATGTTGACGCATGGGGTATGATTGAGAAACCCTGTATGAATCGCGGCCATGAAACTTCGCGCAAAAGCTTCCTATCTAGTGTGGTGCCTTTATAGATTCGGGCTGCTCTGGCCATTCAAGCTGTTTGAGCACTTTATCCAGATCGCCTTTCACGATGCCGAGCACGACGGCATCCGGCTGGTCAACATCTGCAGCCTTTCCGGGTCGGAGGAAGTCTTTCTGCAACGCGCTAGAGAGGCCCTTGAGTACATTTCGGCGCATGACCCACGTCGCTATAGACGCATCAAACGTGAGGTGAGATGCATCATCAATTGTCCGCTGCTGTCCACGGGGGCCTATAGCCGACCGTTTCGTTGGTGCATGGTGGACTTCAATCGACTGGATTTTGCAACTCACCCAGAGTGGTATCACTACTACCTGAGTGCTTTGCTGGTCCACGAAGCCACTCACGGGAGCTTCTATTCACGATGGATCGGATACACCAAGAAAACGAGGCGGCGCATTGAAAGGCTCTGCTGCCTGGAGGAGAAACGCTTTGCCAAACGGGCCATCCCAGAATGGGCGCAGGAAGGGGTGGGTGCCTTCGATCCTTTGGATTGGCAAGACGCCTGGCACCAGCCAAGGAGTCAAAGAAGACGTCGATTGTGGGCCTATGCTATGGAAACTTACATCAAGCCCATGATGCAGGAGGGTAAACGCGACAAGCAGGTCTAAAGGCCCGGTTAACGCCCCCTCACTTGCTTTTGGCCGGAACTGGGGAAGTATCTGCCGCCAATTTCATGGAAACACGCATCCTCCCCACCGACTATCCCGAAGTATTTACAATCGCCGTGGGGGAAGCAGTGCGCGCTCTGGCCGGAGGCGATGTCGTCGCCCTCCCCACGGAGACGGTCTACGGTCTCGCCGCCAACGCCCTGAACGCTGACGCCGTCGCCAAGATCTTCGCCGCCAAAGAACGCCCTGCGTTTGACCCCCTCATCGTCCATCTGCCTCACAAGAAGGATCTGGACACTGTCGCGGAGATTCCCGAGGACATTGCCGAGGTGGTCAAAAAGCTCATCGACAAGTTCTGGCCCGGTCCCTTGACCTTGATCCTGCCGAAAAAAGCCTGCGTGCCTGATCTGGTGACCTCCGGCCTGCCCACCGTGGCGGTGCGTGCTAGCTCCCACCTCGTGTTCAACCGGGTGGCCCGCACGCTGGACAAGCCTCTCGCGGCACCCAGCGCGAATCGCTTCGGCTCCATCAGCCCCACCTCCGCCTCGGCCGTGATGGCGGAACTCGAAGGTCGCATCCCGCTCATTCTGGATGCTGGTGCCACCATGCATGGGCTGGAGAGCACGATCATTCGCGTCGAGGCTGCCAAGCCCAAGCCCCGCATCATCATCCTGCGCCCCGGCCCCATCACGCCGGATGACCTCAAGCCCTTCGGCAAGCCCATCCTCGCCAAGGACCTGGAGGAAGGTCAGAACGTAGAAGCGCCCGGCCAACTGCCCTCGCACTACGCCCCACGCACGCCCTTGCGGCTGCTGGCATCTCCGGATGAATTCACCCCGGAACCGGAAAAAAAATATGCCCTCCTCAGCTATCGCGGGGATCCTGAAGACGGCTACACCGATCTGGCAGACTGGGATCCCGTGATGATCCTCAGCCCCGGCAAAGGCAAGCTGCCTGAGGCGGCGGTACGGTTCTTTTTTGCTCTCCGTGAGTTGGATAAAGCTGGGGTGGATGAGATCATCGCCGAGCCCCTCCCGGAACGGGAACTGGGCCTGGCCATGATGGACCGCCTCCGCCGGGCAGCCGCCAAGCGGTCCTGAGAGATGCCACATCCCCCGCTTCGCCTTACTTTTAGCGCCTCGACATGAGCGATCCCACCCCCCTGCCGGAAACCCCACCCAAGGCCGCCAGTCAGGGAGCGGTCAGCACCAAAGCGTTTGGCATCGTCACCCTGGCGATCTTCAGCAGCCGGCTGCTGGGTCTCGTTCGGGAGATGGTCCTGGCGGCCTTGTTCGCCGGCGAAAACCGCCGCTGGCTGGACTGCTTCAACCAAGCCTTCCGCACGCCCAACATGTTGCGGGACCTCTTTGCGGAGGGCGCCCTCTCCACCGCCTTCGTCACCACCTTCTCAAAGAAGATGCAGACGGAGGGGGACGAATCCGCCTGGGATCTCGCCCGGAAGATGCTGACCCTCGCCGCGATCTTCATGAGCGTGGTCTCGATTATCGGGGTGTTGCTGGCTCCGTGGATCATCCGCCTCATGGCCCCAGGCTGGATGGATGACGACACCAAGATCGAATTCACGGTTCTGCTCGCGCAGATCATGTATCCCTTCATCCTGCTGGTGTCCCTGGCGGCACTGGTGATGGGCATGCTCAATGCGAAGAAAGTGTTCGGCATCCCGGCGGTGTCCTCCACCTTCTTCAACCTCGGCTCCATGATCGTGGGCGGCGTGGTGGGGTGGTATCTGGATCCGAGTTTCGGTCCCAAGGCGCTTGTTGGCTTCGCCATCGGCACGCTTGCAGGTGGTCTGGCCCAGCTCCTCATCCAGCTGCCCTCTCTGCGGAAGGTCGGCTTCAAGTTCAAGCCGGACTTTGGCTGGCGGGACAGCGGCGTACGGAAGGTGCTCCAGCTCATGTGGCCTGCCGTCATCTCCGGCAGTGTGGTGCAGTTCAACGTCCTTCTCAGCAGTATTTTTGCTTCCTGCCTTCTGGTGAAGGACGGCCCTGTCACTTGGTTGGGGCAGGCCTTCCGCCTTGTCCAGCTCCCGCTGGGGCTCTTCGGCGTGGCCGTGGCCACCGTGACCGTGCCAGCCATGTCCCGCTTGGCGACGGAGGGCATCACTCCCGAATTCAAGACCACCCTGGTCAAAGGGATCAAGCTGGTCTTTCTCATGACCCTGCCGGCTGCTGTGGGCCTGGCGATTCTGGCAGAGCCCATTGTCGCGATCATCTTCCAGCGAGGCCGCTCGACCTACTACGACACCCAGATGTCGGCCATCGCTCTACAGAGCTACGCCTGGGGTCTCGTCTTTTACTCGGCTATCAAGGTCATCCAGCCTGCGTTCTACGCCATCGACAAGCGTTTTGTCCCCCTGAAGGTGAGCTTCGTCGCCGTGGCCATTAGCGCGATCATGAACACACTGACGGTGTTTGTCTTCAAGCTCGGTCATGAATGGCTCGCCATGAGCACCAGCGTCTCGGCTCTCGTGAACTTCAGCCTGCTCTTCCTGGCCATGCGCAAGATCGCTGGCCGCATGCAGGGGCGCAGCCTCATGATCAACGTGGGCAAGCTGCTCATCGCCGTTCTGTGCATGGCTGGTGTGTGCTGGCTGGGCCAGGCGACCATCCTCGCAGACTGGCGGCATCAGCACACCGCCATGAGATTGGTGAGTTTGTTTGTAACCATTGGGGTGGCTGCCGCCGTCTACTTCGGAGTGAACGCTCTGCTGCGCAATGAGGAGCTCGATGGTTTCAAAGCCATCCTCAAGCGCAAGCTCGGGCGTAAATAGCTCTGAGCCATGACCCCGCGTGCCCTCCTTGTCACCTTGCTGGCCCTCGTCGCTATCTGGGGTGGGGTGGCCGTCGTCATGAGTGCCACGGAAAAGCACACCTCCACCCCGGAGAAGGTGCTCAATCTCATGGCCAACTCCCCCTGGCTGCTGGACGAAACTGCCAGCGTGAGCGAGGCGGACCGCCGCAAGCGCATGGATGAGACCATCTCCCAGATCAACCTGCTGGACTTCGATCAGCGTCGCAACATGCGCTCTGAGGGCGGAGAAGTCTCTGACCGGTTCTTCAATTCTCTTAGCAAGGAGGAGCGGTCCTACTTCGTGGAACAGACGGTGGA
>JBGGMQ010000981.1:0-9618 GCA_041287975.1 Verrucomicrobium sp.
GCTCAATCACGTTGCGAAGTTCGCGGAGATTACCCGGCCAGGGGTAGGCCATGACGCGGCGGCGGGCTTCGTCAGAAAACACCGGTACAGGACGGGCGCACTGTTTGGCGAAGAACTTGAGGTACTCCTCTGAGAAACGCAGCACATCCTCCTGGCGGTGCCGTAAGGGGGGCATGGTGACGGTGATGACATTCAACCGGTAAAAGAGGTCCTCCCGGAAGGTCCCATCTGCCACGGCCTTGGTCAGGTCACGGTTCGTGGCGGCAACAATACGCACGTTGGCAGGGCGGGTGGTGCTTTCGCCGAGGCGTTCGTATTCCCGGTCCTGCAGGAGGCGCAGCAGCTTGGGCTGGATCTCCAGGGGGAGTTCGCCGATCTCGTCCAGGAAGAGGGTGCCTCCGTCGGCGGCCTTTACCTTGCCCCACTGGTCTTTCACAGCGCCCGTGAATGCCCCGCGCATGTGACCAAAGAGTTCACTCTCCAGCAGTTCGCGGGACAAGCTGGGGCAGTTGACCGTTACAAAAGGCTTGCTGGCGCGGTCACTGCGGTGGTGCACGGCGCGGGCGACGACGCTCTTGCCGGTGCCGCTCTCACCAAGGATGAGAATGGAGGCCGGGGTGGGGGCGGCGCGGAAAAGGACGTCCAGGGTCTCCTTCATGGCCGGGGTCGAGGAGTCAAAAACCGGTTCTGGAGAGTGGCTGGCCACCTGTGTCTGCAGTTCGACCACGCGCTCGGCGAGCTTGCGGTGCTTCTGCGCACGGGTGATCACCAGCCCCAGCTGGGTGGCGGTGAAGGGCTTCTCCAGGAAGTCCAGTGCCCCACGTCGCATCGCTTCCACTGCGAGGCTGATGTTTGCCGCTGCAGTGAAAACCACCACGGGCAGCTGGGCGTTGCGCTTGAGGATTTCCTCCAGCAGATCCAGGCCATTCTCCCGGCCCAGGTTCACATCCAGCAGCAACAGGTCGAAGGAGGATTCCTTGATCGCTTCCAGCGCCGTCTGGCTGTTGTTGGCGCTTTCTGCATAATGGCCCGCATCTTCCACGATTTGCATCGTGGCTTCGCGGATGAGTTTTTCATCATCAATGACGAGGATATCCATGCCTTTTTTCTCTTTTAAGATCGGGTTGCCTGCGGTGTGTCGAGGGGGGAGGTTTCTTCAGCGGGTCCTGAATCTGCCAGTGGGAGCTGGAGGGTGAAAGCGGCCCCTTCGCCGGGGGCGCTGGTCATGCGAATGCTGCCGCCCATGCGCTCGATGAGCCGCTTTACGATGGAAAGGCCCAACCCTGTCGAGGGCTCGCCACCGGTCGGGCGCGCGCTCAGGCGGCCGTAACGGCGGAACATTCGCGTCATGTCTTCTTCTGTAAAGCCGGGGCCCTGGTCTGCCACTTCACAGATGGCATAGCCGGTGGCTCCGTTGCGCACGCGCAGGCTAACGGTGGTGGCCACGGGGGAGAACTTGATGGCGTTGGAAACCAGGTTCTCCAGCGTCTGCTCCAGCATCTCGTGGTCGCCGTTGATCATCACGGCTTTGTTCGTGAGTTCGAGGACAATATTGATCTGCTTCGCGGCAGCGATTGGCTCATGGCGACCGCCCACGGAGGCGACGATCTCCTTCAGGTCGATAGGGGCTGCCTGCACGTGGAGGTTCTCTGCCATCTGATTGGCCAGGAACTCCTTCACAAAGGCGAGCATGCGCTCCGTGGAATCATGAATGTTGTCCACCAGCCTGGCGCTGCGCGGGGGCAGCTCCTCGGTCCGCTCTTGCAGCAGCTTGGTGCTGAGCTTCATGCCGGCAAGGTGGTTCTTCAAATCGTGTGCGAGAATGCCCAGGAGCTCATCCTTGTCTTCGGCCAGGAGCCGCAGGTCATCGCGGGCATGCTTCAGCGCCAGGTGAGTGCGTACGCGGGAGAGCAGTTCGGCACGATTGAAGGGCTTGGTGACATAATCCACCCCGCCAGTCTCCAGTGCCTGTACGATGAGGTTCTTGTCGTCGGCTGCGGACAGGAAGATGACCGGGATGTTCGACCAGTCTGGGTGCGCCTGGAGTCGGCGGCACACTTCCAGGCCGTCCATCTCTGGCATCATCACATCCAGCAAAATGAGGTCGGGCTTGCGGACGGCCAGTCGCTTGAACGCCTGCTCCCCGCTCATGGCGGGGATGATGTCATAGTCCATCATCGAAAGGATGGTGCCTACGATCTGCAGGTTTTGCTCCTGGTCGTCAATGATAAGGATGGTGTCCTTGAAGACGGGTGGCGTCATGCGTGATCGGTGGACGATGCAATTTCGAGTTCAGAGACAAGGGCGGGAAACTGCCCCAAACTATTTTCCAGCGCTGCGAGCGCAAAGGATTCGACGGTTTCCATCAGGTTTTGGGCGTATTGTTCAAGCGGGGCACAAGCTGAGGATCGCGCAAGAGCGCCCAGTTGGTTGGAAAAACCTTGCACTTGTGACATGGCCATCCCCTGCAATACGTCTGGCCATACTTCTTTCTCAAGCTTTCGCAACAGTGGGATCAGATCACGCCAACGTTGGGCAATCTCGGCTGAGGGCGGGCTTGCCATGGCCGATGGGCGGAGATGCGTCTCGGCGTTGACGTTGGCAGGGATGAAAAGGGCAAGTTCCCGGTAGAGTTCCGCCAGTGAGAACGGCTTGCGAATGTAGCCGTCGAACGACCTCCGCAGGGACTGCTCCTCATGGGACAGGCTGGAAGCCGTGACTGCCACCAGCGGCAGCAGCTCAAGGTTCGGTTGCTGCCGGATGAGGCGCATGGCCTCCCGCCCATCCATCCCAGGCATGCGGATGTCCATCAGCACCACATCTGGGCGTTGCGCCGTGGCCACTGCCACCGCCTCCTGACCGCTGGAGGCCAGCAGGATCTCATGGTGGGTCTTGGCGAAGATGTCGGAGACCAGCCCGCGATTGGTGGGATTGTCATCCACCGCAAGGATCTTCGACGGGCGCAGTTTGTTGAAGTCCACTGCCGGGGCCTCTTTGGCCTGATTCTCCGGTAGCCGGGAGGAAATCTCGATATTGGGGAACTCCAGCCGGAAGCGCGTGCCGCGACCAGGCTCGCTGTCCAGAATGATGCGGCCTCCCATGAGGTCCGTGAGGCGTTTCACGATTGCCAACCCGAGGCCCGTGCCGCGTGTCTGGGACTTGCCATTTACCTGAACGAAGGGGCGGAAGACCTCGGCCTGCATTTCCAGGGGAATACCGATGCCGGAATCCTCCACCTCAATCGTCAGCAGCATGCGGCTGCGGGCATCCTCATTCCTTTCGCCCGTCATGCGGACGATGATGTGGCCTTTTTCCGTGAACTTGAGTGCATTGCCCACCACGTTCACCAGAATCTGGCGCAGGCGGATGCTGTCGATCAAGAGCGATGCGGGTACGGACGCGCTGGTTTCTGTCTTCAGATCGACGCCACGCTCTGACGCCTGGCGGGCAAACATTTGCTGGATGAAGCGGCTGACGTCCCGCACATCGCAAGGCTCGGCCGACACCTGAAGCATGCCGGCCTCAATCTTCGAGAGATCCAGGATGTCATTGATAATTTGCAGCAGAGCCCGGCCGCTGGAGAGGATGGTCTGTGCGTGGCGTCTTTCGGTTTCCGACTTCGCTTCGTTCGAGAGGAGCTCGCTGAAGCCGAGAATCGCATTCATGGGCGTGCGTATCTCATGGCTCATGGTCGCGAGGAAGATGCTCTTCTCTTTCTCAGACTGCTCAGCTCTGGCCTTGGCTGCTGAGAGCCGCTCTTCGCGACGCAATTGTTTCAGAGACTCGCGGAACAAGAGGAGTGCCAGCAGGCCTGCTCCGAGAGCGACGACTCCTGAACTCGTGGCGCTGAGCAGGCCCCACTTCTGGTCCTGGAGCATCACTTTGTTCTTTTCCTGAATGATCGAGTCCAGCCGCTGGATCACGGCACTGATGTGTGCTCTCAGATCATCCATGATCCGCTTGCCACTGCCTGCTGCGATGAACTCGCGGGCGGGCTCGCTGCCTTCCCTCTTGCGAATGCTGATGCACTCCCGAAGCTCCGCGATCTTCTCATCCACAAGGCGGCGGACATCGGCCATGTCCTTCGGCTGCACGGAATTGGTGTGGTCGGAATTCGCCAGTTCGTCGAGCTGACGAGGCACTTCGGCGACACTTCGTTGGAAGGGCTCCAGGTAGCTCTCGTCCCCGGTGATCTGAAAACCCCGCTGGCCGGTCTCCGCGTCCTTCAACGCGGAGAAGGTGCTCTCCCAAGAGGCTTTCATCAGCATCGCGTGCTGGCTGGCCTCGATGCTGGCATTCATCTTGGACCAGGTGACGGCTGTGAAAACCAGGGAGGTCACCGCCATCGCTCCCGCGACGAAGGCAAAAAAACCTTTGGTTGGCTGTCGTTGGAACCGCATGGAGGCACTGCACTGTCAGGCATTGCACCCTCTGTCTGCAAGCAGTCATTTCCTCAGCCTTGCAAAAAGCATCATGCTGGAGCCCGGCCTCTTGCAAAATCGCTGCATGGGGCGGGAAGGGGTGCCATTGGGGCTTTGAGATGACATTTATAAACGTCTGATTATGAGTGATTTATGCATTTGGGTGAGCGATTGGCATGTCGCTTGCAAAGGAGATGGTCAATCCCCCCTCGCGACCCTCTATGAATCCCAGCTCAAGTGCACGCCCTCTATTCAACCTCAAAGATCTCTTGAGTGAACAGCTGCGCGATCTGTATGACGCTGAGAAGCAGTACGCCGCGCAGTTGCCAGAGATGATCGACCGGGCAACGTCCACGCATCTTCAGGACAAGCTGCGTGAGGTGGCTGAGCAGGTCACTCACAATGCCGAGGAATTAGCCCATGTCTGCAATCTCCTCGAGGTCCCCCCAGATGGCGTCACCTGCGAAGCGATGAAAGGACTGGTGAGAGAGGCGAAGGACGCTGCCTCTGACTGGGGAGACTCCGCCACCCTGGATGCCTCGATTATCTCGAATGCCCAAAGGATTGCCCACTACGAGATCGCGGGCTTTGGCACCGCCCGGGCGTTTTCCCGTTGTCTGAAGCTCACGGAGATTTCGGAGATCCTCCAACAGCTCCTCGGGCAGGCTTTCCGCGACGACAAGGATTTCAGTTACATCGCCAACGGGGGATGGTTTTCCCCGGGCATCAATCATGAGGCCGCCGAGCCTGCACCGGAGTCGGGTGACTCCAGTGGCCCTGTCGCCAGCCCAGAGAGCGGGTCCTAATGCGCTCACCTTGTCAGGACGACTTTTTCCAACCCTTCTCCCCGTCCTCCCGCTATGAAACACAGCATCACATCCCTTTTCCCCATGCTTCCCTATGCGCTTCTTTTCCTGATCATCGCCGTGGTCGCGGCCGTGATTGGATTTGCTGGCGTCGCTGGCTCCGTGGCCTGGGTCGCCAAAATCCTCTGTTTTGTCTTTTTCGTACTGGCCGGTGCGGCCTTCCTCAGTGTGCCCCGCGATACATTGTGAACTGGTTGCCTCAGGCAATGAACAGCCGGGCACATTCAGCGTCCAAATCCTACGTGGCACAAATCACCTCTTTGTAGTCATCCCCCAAACCACAGCATACCAACCTAACAACTGCTAAAATACTATGGGCATTCTCTCTTGGATCATTCTCGGCCTTATCGCAGGTGCACTGGCCAAACTCATCATGCCGGGCGATCAAAAAGGCGGCTGTATCATGACGACGATTCTGGGCATCTTTGGTGCGATGATCGGCGGCTGGGTCGGAAGCGCCGTCTTCAACTGGGGCTCCGTTGATCGATTCGACATGCGCAGTCTGGGTATTGCCATCATCGGCTCATTGCTTTTGCTGTTCATCTTCCGTCTCGTGGGCGGGAAGAAATAGCGCAGATTCCGCAGACGCGGGCGCGACCGAAACATTCTGAACGTCAGCGGGCACTTGCCTGCTGGCGTTCTTTTGTTTATCACCGAATCAGGTCTTGATAGAATCAATTTTCACTGGCGTAATGATTTGCGTCTATGAAAAAAGGATCTCGTGCCCGCGTTTCCCCCTCTGCCGTAGCTTCTGCCTCCACTCGCCGGGTGGCGCAGGAGGTGAATCTCGAAGTGCCCGAGGCCGCGACGAACGGTTTGGAGGCATCTGAATCTCAAGCGCCCGCACTCCAGCGGGGTTTGACGATTCTGGAGTTTCTCGCCACCCGGGATGAAGGTGCCACCTTGTCTGAGCTGAGTGCGGCGCTGGGTCTCTCTCCCGCGTCCATTTTCAGGCTTACAGGCGTGCTTGAGGAGTCTGGCTACGTTCGCAAGGAGGATGCCAGCCGCCGTTTCAGCCTGACGCGCAAGCTTCTCCTGCTCGCCCAGCCGAAGCATGAGGGGCGTTCCTTGGTGGAGTGTTGCATGCCTCCCATGCGGGACATTTTACGGCTGACCGGAGAGACCGTTCAGCTTTGCTGCCTCTCGGAAAACGAGAGTGTCATGGTGGAGCAGCTCGCCTCCACTCACCCCTTTAAGTACATTGTGGATCTCGGATCGCGTCCACCTTTGCACTGCTGTGCCCCTGGAAAGGCGCTCCTGGCCTGGTTGCCCATTGCTGAACAGGCCAAAGTCATGAATGCGATCAAGCTGGAGAAGCATACCGCTCGCAGCATCACTACCCGACGGGCGCTCATGGAAGAGTGTCGCCGAGTCCGTGCCGCCGGCTATGCGGTGGATGGGGGGGAGCATTTCGAGGGCATTCACTGTGTCGCCGCCCCTGTGCTGGACCGCCACGGGTATCCCGTGGCCGCGATCACCATTGCCGGCCCGTCCTCACGCATCCAGGCGGAGCGGTTCCCAGAGTTTGGGGTTATCATGATGCGCGCCGCTCAGGCGGCTGCGGTGAACTATTTCGGCTGAACCCCGGTCTGTATTTCACCTGGAGCACCATGAACAAGGTTCTATCCATCGCTTCTGCCGCTTGCATCGCAGGGCTGTTTCTCGCACCGTTTGCCTTCGCCGCGCCCCTTCCGGTGACCGCAGAGGGGCGTGACTATTTCGAGGCGCATATCCGTCCCGTCCTTGTGGCGGAGTGTTATGAGTGCCATGCCGGTGACAAGAGCAAAGGCGGGCTGCTGCTGGACTCCCGGGATGCCCTGCGCAAAGGCGGAGACAATGGGCCGGGGCTGATTCCTGGCGATGCCACGGGCAGCCTGCTCATTCAATCCCTGGCACATACTCATGCAGACGTGGATCTCCACATGCCCAAGAACGGGGCCAAGCTGGATGAAACGACGCTGCGGCACTTCATCGCCTGGGTGAACATGGGGGCTCCGGACCCCCGGGACCAGCCCTCCAAGGTGGAAGGAGCGCAGGGCGTGTCGTGGGATCAAGTCTTCGCCCTTCGCCGGCAGTGGTGGAGCTTGCAGCCGTTGCAGCGCCCGGCGGTTTCCTCCACTGAGGCTTCCAAGAATCCCGTGGACGCCTTCATTTTAGCCAGGCTGTCTGAACAAGGACTGCAGATGTCGCCAGAAGCAAACCGACGTCTGCTCATTCGAAGGCTGAGTTATGCCCTGACAGGGCTGCCCCCGAAGCCGGAGGAGATCGAGCGCTTCCTGGCGGACACCTCTCCGCAAGCCTGGTCCAGTTTGATCGATCATTACCTCGCACTGCCTTCCTATGGGGAGACGTGGGCCCGGCACTGGATGGATCTCATGCGCTACGCGGAGAGCCATGGCAGCGAAGGCGATCCCACCATTCCGGAGGCATGGCGCTACCGTGATTACCTTACTCGCGCGTTCAATGCGGACCTGCCCTATGACCAGTTCGTGAAAGAGCACGTGGCGGGTGATCTCCTGAAACCCCGGTGGAATGACGATCTCGGCATCAACGAATCCCTTCTGGCCACGGCCAACTTCAGACTCGTGGAGCATGGCTTTCAACCGGTGGACTCCCTTGATGAGCAGGTGAAGATGGTGGACAACCAGGTGGACGTGTTTTCCAAGTCGTTCCTGGGGCTCACCGTAAGCTGTGCGCGTTGCCATGATCACAAGTTCGATGCCATCAGTCAGAAGGATTTCTTTGGTCTGTATGGCATCTTCGCCAGCACCCGTCCTGCTCAAGTGGTGCTCGACAAACCGGAGCGGCTGGACATCCACCGTGACGAGCTTCAGAAGCTGAAAGGGGAGATCAAGTCTGAGCTGGCCCGTCTCTGGTTGACAGCTGCTGAGGGGTTGCCGGACCAGTTGCTCAAGGGGGGGGCGAATGGAGGCGGGAGTGCCTGGCGCGCGAAGGTGGAAAGGGAGATCGATGAATTGCGCTCCCAAGCAAGGGCTCAGGCTCTGGCGTCAAAAGGCGGTGCCTCTGTGGAGAAGAGTGTGCCTCAACCCACAGCTTGTTGGAACTTTGAAGGCGATGTCCAGGACAGCGTGGGCCAGCTCCACGGGGAGCTCATGGGCGCGGCCGCAGTTCGCAACGGCAAGCTCGTGCTGAACGGGGAGGATGCCTTCGTCCAGACGGCATCTCTTACCAGGTCCATCTCTGCCCGCACGTTGGAGGCCTGGGTGAAACTCGCCACCACGGATCAGCGCGGGGGTGGTGTCGTTTCCATCGAAACGGAAAGAGGGGAGATCTTTGACTCCATTGTCTTTGGTGAAAAGCGACCCATGGAGTGGCTCTCTGGCAGCAACAACCATCGCCGCACTCGCGACTCGGGAGGTCCGCCGGAGCCGTCAGCGCAAACCCAGTTTACCCATGTGGCCATCGTCTATGCGCCGGACAACTCCGTCACGGTCTATCGCAATGGAGAAGTCTACGGCAGCCCCTATGTCCCGGAAGAAGAGTTACAGACCTATCTTGCAGGGAGTGGGCACATCCTGCTGGGCAAACGGCATCTCGGCGGTGGAAGTGCACTGCTGAAGGGCGAGATCGAAGAGGCTCGCCTGTATGACCGTGCCCTGAGTGCCTCTGAGTTGGCAGCTTCCTTCAAGGCAGGTGCGGTTGCCGTGACTGAGAAGGACCTTGTGGCAGCCATGACGGACGGGCAGCGTCGCAAGTTCGAGGAACTCAACACCGCTCTCAAGAATGCTGATGCTGCTGCCAAGGCAGATCCGACCGCGGAAAACTGGGCGAAGGCACTGGGCACCGCGGGCAAGGATGGAGCCGATGCTTTATCCGCGTGGTCCCGCCTTCGCAACCGCACTGGGGCAGCCTTTGCCAAAGGGTGGTCAGACCTTGTCACGGGGTGGACGCAGGATCTGGAGAGCCGCCGCTCCTACAATACGGCGAACTTCACGGTGCTCTGGGACCTGGCCTCGGGGGAGGATTACAAAAAATGGTTCAAGGAAGGTAACGGACTCCCCTTGCAGCCTGCTGCTCCTGGCGAATTCGTGGTCGAGCCGGAGGGCAACGTCGTGGTGCAGCACCTCCTGCCAGCGGGCGTTTACAGTCCGCTTTTTTCCTCGAAACACGCGGCCCTTTTGACATCGCCCTATTTCAAGATGGACACGGATGCCATGAGCTTTCAGCTCACTGGCGACGACGGCGGCGGGGTGCGGGTGATCGTGGACAACTATCCGCTGGGGAACAACAATACGTATCCGCAGTTCCGCCCCGGCGGGGACCCCCTTAGGTGGTTCAAGCTGGACACTACCTATCGGAAAGGTTCGAGA
>JBGGMQ010000982.1:0-3845 GCA_041287975.1 Verrucomicrobium sp.
ATGTTCATCGGGGACATCAGGCCGGGAATCACTTTGCCTTCTTGGATTGCAGAATGAGAGCCAGCAATTCTTCGCAAGTGGTGTGGATCGTGTTGATCTTCTCAGGAGTGAAGCTCCCGTCGGGGGAATCCATAGACTGACGAATCTTCACAAGGCCCTTGTTGATGGCTGTCACGAGACGGTTGTTCTTGGCTGATTCGGACATGTCACCCACGGACTTGGTGAAATGGTCCACCAGCATGGGCTGGTTCATCAGTTCGGCGCGGTCGTTGGTGTAGGCCTTGGTCACCACAGATGTGGCGGAGGCGGTACCACGGAGCCAGCCGCCCAAGCTCACGCACTGGGCAAGATCGTTGTCACGCATGCGCTCCATCTCGGCACGGACGGTGGCTTGCGTCTGGTCGAACTCCTTGCGGACGCTCTTCCAGTCATTCTTCTGCACAGCATCCAGGATGCTCTGGGCGTGGGGGCGCACAGCTTTGGTGAGACCAAGGCTCTGGGCGATGTTGATCACCTCACGGCCAATGTCTTCCACGGCCTGCTTGTCCTGGGCCTGGACGGCAACGAAGCCTTCCGCGACGACAGTACCAAAGACGAGGGAGAGCTCCATGCGGTCCGAGGACTCTGGCGTGGCAAGCTTGCGCAGCTCGTCCTTCCAGTTCGGATCACCAAGTTTGTCCAGAACGGCGAAAATCTCGCTGGGAACTGGGACCACCACCTCATCCATGACATAGCCAGGGAACTGGGCAGGGTCGAACTTCTGAGCGGTACCCTGAGCCAGGGCCGAACCGGCCAGAAGCAGGGAGGCAAACAAATAAAAAGTCTTCACTTTCATGGTCATTCAGGCAATCTCAGACACTGACATGCGAGAGCTGTCATAACCAAGCGCATAATACTTTGGGCGCAACCGTTTTGCGGACGTTGATTCCATACTGGATTATTCTCATGTGGCACTGGGATTGCGCGTAACCACTTCTCTCAAAACATGTTCGTACAACTTTTGCAGACCCAGCCCGCCTGGGAAGACCGGGCCGCGAGCCACACCGCCGTGCGGAAAATGCTCGCTGACCAGCCTCCGGCCCCCGACACTTTGGTGGTATTGCCAGAGATGTTCAGCACGGGATTCAGCATGAACACCGCCGTGACGGCGCAAAGCGCGGACCACGAAGACGAGCGTTTTCTGGCCGAAATGGCCGTGGCCTACCGGGCGACAGTGCTGGGTGGCGTGCTGACGCCTTGGGCGAAGGGGGAATTTCGAAATGAGTCGGTCACGTTCTCGCCTGAAGGGCACTTGCTGGCGCGGTATGCCAAGCGGCAGCTCTTCAGCCCCGGCGGGGAGACGGATTGCCACCGTCCGGGCAGTGAGGTGGTTACCTTCCCGTGGCAGGGATTCACTGTGTGCCCCACGGTCTGCTACGACTTGCGATTCCCAGAAATCTACCGGGACGGTGTCAAAAAAGGTGCCAGTCTCTTCGTCGTGATCGCCAGTTGGCCAGTGAAGCGTTACCACCACTGGCTGACTCTGCTGCAGGCGAGAGCCATTGAAAATCTGGCGTATGTCGTGGGGGTGAACCGCTGTGGCAGCGATCCTCACCTGCACTACAACGGGCGCAGCGTCGTGATCAGCCCGCATGGTCACATCATCGCGGATGCTGGGGAGGGGGAGGGGAGTGTGACGGCGCGACTGGATCTGGAGGATCTTTTGCAGTGGCGGAAGTCTTTTCCAGCCTTGGATGATATGGAGTGCTCTTCTGCGACGATCTAGAGTGCCGCCAGTTTTTGATCCACTACCTGCCAGCATCATTTTCCGCAGCCCCTCCCATTTTTCGCTATGAAATATTCTTTCTTTCGTCGCCTGTTGCTTCAGGCCCTGCCTCTCTTGATGGCCTGCTCACTGGGGACACCCGGTTTGGCGCAGGCACCTGCGACGGCGGAAGTGCCCGAAGCGATGACGGAGTACTTGGGCCGTGAGATCGCCCAGACCATGCACTGGAGTGGCTCCGGCTGGCTCATCCGCCACAAGCGTGAGCGCGAGGAGGCATCCACCTTGATGCGGGAGAAGCTGGAACTGAAGCCCGGGATGGTGGTTTGTGATCTGGGCTGCGGGAATGGCTACCACACCTTTCCCATGGCCGAGTCTGTGTCGCCCGGTGGCAAGGTCTATGGCGTGGAGATTCAGGAGCCGTACCTGAAGATGCTGGAGGAGAGTGCAAAAAAACAGGGGGTGGAGAACTTTGTTCCTGTGCTGGGACTTTTGCATGATCCGAAGCTCCCCGAAAACACCTTTGACCTCATCCTATTGGTGGATGTGTACCATGAGTTTTCCCATCCCGTGCCCATGCTGGCGGCGATGAAGAAGGCCCTGAAGCCGGGCGGAGCCATCGTCCTCGTCGAGTTCCGCGCGGAGGACAACGACGTGCCCATCAAACCTGAGCACAAGATGAGCAAAGAGCAGATCAACAAGGAATTGTCCGCCAACGGCTACAAGCTGGTGAAGGAGTTCGACGGCCTGCCCTGGCAGCACATGATGTGGTTTGGCAAGGCAGAGGCCGCACCATCCGCAGCGAAGTCGTGAATCTTTGAAAGTTTTGCAGGATTGCCGCTGATAATGATCCCTCGCCCTTTCGCGAGCCTTTATTCATCAGCCAAATCCGTCCATGAGACCCTTGCCCCTCTTCCTCGCTGTTTTCCTCGGCACCACCCTTTTGCGTGCGGCAGAGCCTGTCACGCTGACCCTTGAAGATTTCACCGATGACAAAGGTGCCAAGCCTGCGGCAGGCTGGGCGGTAGAGAGCGATGGCTCCATCCATCGTGTGGCCAAGGCGGGCAACATCATCTCCAAGAAGGAGTACAGCAGCTTCGAAGTGGAATGGGACTGGAAGCTGGCTGAGGGCGGCAACAGCGGCATCAAGTACTGGGTGAACAAGTTCGAAAAAGGCGGCTGGCTCGGCATCGAGTATCAGATGATCGATGACTCCCGTCACGCCGATGCCAACAAAGGCGGCGGCACGCACAGCACCGCTTCATTCTACGACATCAAGGCTCCTGCTGCAGACAAAGCCGTGAAGCCTGCTGGCGAATGGAATCACAGCAAGGTGATCGTCGCCAAGGATGGTAAGATCCAGCATTGGCTGAATGGCAAGCTGGCCACTGAGATCGACAGCAAGTCTGAGGAGTGGACCGCCGGCATCGGCAAAAGCAAGTTCAAGGCCGTCACAGGCTTCGCACCTGGAAAGGGCAAGCTGATGCTCACCGACCACGGCGACGAAGTCTGGTGGAAGAACATCAAGGTGACGGAACTGTAGCCGTTTGTGGTGCAGACGAAAGTTTGGAAGATGCAAGACCCGGATCTGGGTCTTGCGTTTTGCTATTTGGAGGGTGCCCCCTACCAAGTACCTGTGGCTTGCGACATTAAGAGAACTGAGCTAACCTAGAATATGAGTACTGCGACCGTGGAGCAGATTGGCCCAAAAGAGTCCAGCAAAGCAGCCAACGTCTGGTCATTGCGACTCGCGGAACTTGAAGTGATCTATCCTGCGCCTGTGTCCGGCGTCTCCGAATTACTCGATGAGATGCGAGGTGAATGATCGTGAGGCCCGCCGATGCCGAAGGCATCCCAGCGGGTAGCCAGGGGTCGAGGGAGTAACACGACCGAACACCCCTGGTGGTCCCACAATGGATTGCATCCTGAAGGGATGCCAGCAAGGACGCACTCGCTCGCGTTGGCCGTGCTTCTGGCACCACTTTCAGGGTGCCTTGTAACACCTCCTCACCAGGGGTATCGCTTCGCTCAACCCCTGGCTACCTTCTTTTGATGCCTTCGGCATCGGAAACCCTATAGCCAA
>JBGGMQ010000983.1:0-5549 GCA_041287975.1 Verrucomicrobium sp.
AAGAATGCCGGCCTCATCGGAGAAATTCGCCCTTTGGTAACGCGTCTCCTTCAGGACACTAACTTTCGTTGTTCACCCGCTGTGGTGGCAAAACTACTCGCTCAAGCCGGAGAATCCCCATGACCTCTCTTCACCAACTTCACCCCCAGTTTGCCTCGCGCCGCACCTTCCTCGCCAATGCGGGGTTGGGCTTGGGATCGCTGGCCTTGCAGGATCTGATGCCGCGGGCCATGGGAGCCTCTGCGGGTGGGGCACCTTCCCTGCCGGAGAATCCCCTGCTGCCGCGCCAGGGTCCGCAACCGGCAAAGGCGAAGTCGGTGATCTATCTGCACATGTCCGGTGCGCCTCCGACACTGGACCTCTTTGACTACAAGCCGAAGCTCAATGAGCTGCACATGCAGGACTGCCCGGACTCTCTGTTCCAGGGCAAGCGTTTCGCCTTCATCAAAGGGCGGCCGAAGATGCTGGGCTCGCCTTACAAATTCCAGCAGTACGGTCAGAGTGGAGCGTGGGTGAGTGACATGTTCCCCCACTTCACGAAGATTGTGGATGAAGTCGCGCTCGTGAAGTCCATGAGTACGGACCAGTTCAACCATGCCCCCGCCGAGCTCTTCGTGCACACGGGGAACATGCGCGCCGGCAGTGCCGCCATCGGCTCCTGGGTGACTTATGGGCTGGGCAGTGAGAACCGCGACCTTCCCGGGTTCGTGGTCTTACTCTCCGGCGGCACGGACCCCACCGGAGGCAAAAGCCTCTGGAGCAGTGGCTTCCTGCCCTCTGTCTACCAGGGCGTGCAATGCCGCACCACGGGTGAGCCTATTTTGTTCTCCAGCAATCCGGAGGGAATGAGCCGTGATTCAAGACGCCGCAGCCTGGATGCGCTCGCACGGCTCAACCAGATGGAGTCCAAAGAATTCGGCGATCCGGAGACGCTCACCCGCATCGCCCAGTATGAACTGGCGTACCGCATGCAGGCGGCCGTGCCTGAGGTGTTCGACATCCAGCGGGAACCGGAATCCGTGCGCGAAATGTACGGGGCGAAACCCGGCGAAGGCTCCTTCGCCAACAACTGCCTCCTGGCCCGTCGTCTCGTGGAGAACGGCGTGCGCTACATCCAGCTCTTTGACTGGGGCTGGGACATCCATGGCACCGGCAAAGGCGATGACCTCATGAGCAAATTCCCCGAGAAGTGCCGCGATGTGGACCAGGCCTGCGCCGCCCTCATCACCGACCTCAAACAACGCGGCCTGCTGGAGAGCACGCTCGTCGTCTGGGGTGGCGAATTCGGACGGACGCCCATGAATGAAGCCCGTGGCGGCAGCACCTATCTGGGTCGCGATCACCACCCGAACTGCTTCACCATGTGGATGGCCGGTGGCGGGATCAAAGGGGGCGTCGTGCACGGGGCCACCGATGAACTGGGCTACGACGTGGTCGAGAACAAGGTCACCATCCGCGATCTCCAGAGCACGGTGCTCCATCAGCTCGGGTTTGATGCGCTGCAGTTCAGCTACCGGTACCAGGGGCTGAACCAGCGGCTCATCGGTCCATCTGGAGAGGGGCGCGTCTTGAAGGAATTGCTCGCTTAGTTAGCCAGCCGCTTTTGGGCAGAGAGGGGGAATTAATTTCTTTGTATGACTTTTTTCCTACTCCCCTGTCACAGACCCTGCGGAACGTACAAGATGCATCGGGCAGTGGTGTCGGCTCGACAGCACGGACCGCCCGTCTATGCTGCTGCTGCTCCGCCATGACCCTAGATCAGTTCCTCGACCACAAATATCAAGTCACCGCCCGGCTGCCCGCATTGGGGGCATCTCACCAGCGGTACGTGGTGCAGGGAACGAGCGGCACCCCGGAGCAGTTCGTGCTCAGCTTCTGCGACTACGCCAAGCCCGTGGGCCGCACCTCCCTGGAGCGCCAGCGACGCGTGGTGGAGGCCATGACCCGCCCGCCGGTGGCCCTGCTGTGCCGGGCGCTCGATTCCCGGCTGGAATCTGACTACCAGTGGATGGTCTCCGAGTTTCCCGGGGAGTTCAGCCTGAAGGAGCTGCTGCAACAGAGGCAGTCCCTGACCATGGAGGAGGTAGAAGCCTTCCTGCGCCTGCTCACGGAGGCCTGCGAGGCCGCCACGACTCTGGGCTGGCCCCGGCTGCCGCTGGATGCAGCGAATCTTTTCATCGATCCCCGGCTGGGCCTGCCCCGCATTCCCGCGCCTGACATCCCGTCTTTTGAGGCCTCCGGCGTGGACGGTCCCGCCTTCGATCCGATGGCGACGATGCAGTTCAACGTCGCCGACTTCCGCGCAGCCACCACGGACCCCATTCCGAAGGACACGCACGACTACGTGCTGCCCCTTGCCGCCCTGTGCTGCGATCTCCTGGGCCAGCCGCAGTCCATGCGCGGTGGCAATGCCCGCTACCAGCCCGTGCCGCAGCTCACTTCCCAGCAGAATGTGCTCCTGCGTCGTGCGCTCACCAGTGAAGGCCGGGCCGGGTTTGCCAGTGCGAAGTCCTTCATGGATGAATTCTTCGGCATCTCCATGAGCCCCAGCATCGCCGCGCACACAGAGCGCCTGCGGACGATGACGGTCACGATTTCCCGCACCCAGCAGCAGAACGATCCGCAGCCGATCAATCCTCTGGCGGTGACCATCCGGGTGGCCCAGCCACCGCCCCTGCCCTCTGCCCCGGCGAAGGAGCCCGAGCCGCCTCCCATTGTTCGCCAGCCGGTTTCCGTCAAGCCTGCGGAGAAAGAGGCCGCCATGGTCATGCGCCCCACGCTACGCTTGCGACTGGTGCCTGATCATGAGGATGCGCCCATCTTCGCTCTGGTGGCGGATGAAGCCCTCACGCTGGGTCGCTCCGCCGCCGATGCGGACTTCGTGGCCCAGTTCCGCCCGCGCTCCAACGTCAATGACGGGCGCTCCCGCCGCATCAGCCGCACGCAGACCCGCATCCGCAAAGTGGAGGACAAGGTGCGCCTGCAGGAGAGCAGCGCCGTGAATCCCAGCGTGGCCAATGACGCACCTGTGGTGCGCGTGCTGGACACCCCAGCGCCGCTGAATTTCCTGCTCGCAGGCGAGTACCCCGTAGAGGTCCGCATGATGCCGGGGGATTACCCGGAGAAGCGCGAGGTGGTCGACTGGGATGTCGAGCAGTCCACACCCTTGGATGGCGCACTGATCGTCCGCGCTGGAGGCAGCGGCGTGTTGCTGTGTGAGGCCGCCATGGTCTTCAGCGATGTCGGCCTGCATTTCTCCAAATCTGGCCGCCCTTGGTTCCGCGCTGAGGCCGGGGCCGTCCCCGCAGCCCGCATTCACCGTCTGGCAGGGCAGTTCTGGCTCGAACCCATCGCAGCCAGCGTTTTCTCCCGGGCTGGGAATATGGACACGCCGACGCTGCCGCACGAGCTCCTCCTGCTGCGCGATGGCGACAAGCTCCGCTTCGGTCCCTATGGCTACAAGGTGCTCGGCTACAACCTCTCTGCCAATGACACACCCCTGACCCAAGGATAAAGGAATTCTTTATTGGTGGTAACGTTGCTAAAAAAATCTGGAAGGCTCAAAATACCTCCGAACCAACCTGCCACCGACTCGCCGCATTCTCGCGAACTACCCTCTTTTTGCGTCGCACTTTCTCAAGAGTTGCTCCACGAACCCATACATTCCAAGATTATTTTCACCTTCTGGAATCGGGTTACGCCCAGAATGCAAGCAGAAGCGTATGGACAAGGACCGTTAAGGTACAACGCATAACACTTTTGGATGACATGCGCGGCAATGAAGGCTAATCTTTCCAGCTGCAACCCTCTCACGGAGGAATGATGGAACCTCACGAAGACACCCTCAATCTCGGTGCCACACTGCCCCGCCATCCGACGGCTTCTTCAGCCGGCTCGGACGGACCTTCTGCGGAGCTGGAGCTTCTGCATACCATCAAGATCCCGGGGACCGGTACGCTGGTGTTCAACCGCTACCGTTTGCAGCGTGTGCTGGGCCGTGGTGGCATGGGTGTGGTCTGGCTGGCAGATGACACCAAGCTGGACCGTCAGGTGGCATTAAAATTCCTCCCTGACGTGATCGGGGCCGACCCCGTGGCGTTGAAGGAATTGAAGGACGAAACTCGCCGGGGCCTGGATCTGGCCCACCCGAACATCGTCCGCATTTACGATTTCGTGGATGACGAGGAGGCGGCCGCCATCAGCATGGAGTATGTGAACGGCAAGAGCCTGTCTGAGATGCGTCTCGGGCTGCCGCAACATGTTTTCTCCGTGGACGCGCTAGGCCCGTGGTTGTCACAAATGTGTGAAGCGCTGGACTACGCGCACCTGCAGCGCCGCATTGTTCACCGGGACCTCAAGCCGGCGAACTTGATGGTGAACACGGAATCTCAGATCAAGATCACGGATTTCGGCATCGCCCGGAGTGTCTCCGACACCATGAGCCGCCTCAGCATGCTGCGGGCGAATACGAGCGGCACCCTTCTCTACATGAGCCCTCAGCAGGCCATGGGAGACCGCCCGAAGCCTACGGATGATGTGTACTCCGTCGGGGCCACCCTTTACGAGATGCTCTCCGGCAAGCCTCCGTTCTACAGTGGAGACATCTCCATGCAGATCACGGCCAAGAACGCTCCCTCCGTGCGCCAGCGCCGTGAGGAGTTGGAGATCGACGCTGCGGATGACATTCCCAAGGACTGGGAAGACGCCATTGCCGCGTGCCTGAACAAAGATCCGGCCAAGCGCCCCCAGACCGCCGGAGAACTGGCCCGCCGCCTTGGAATCTCCTCCCGTACCGATCCCATCACCACCGGGGTGAAGGTTCGGTCGGATGGTCCCAAGTCCATCCACGTCCGCACGGATCGTGGCATCCCCTCCCGCGAGGCCACTCAGAATCACCGCTCCACGTGGATCCCCATCGGGGCCACATTGGCACTGGCGCTTGGAGTCGGTGCCGCCGCTGGTGGCTGGTGGTGGATCAACCGCCCCGCCCAGCTCATGCTGCAGTCTGATCCTCCTGGAGCCGTTGTCTCCATGAATGGCCAGACTCAGATGACCCCCGCCGTGTTTGGACGCCTCAAGCCTGGGCACTACGTTGCCCGTGTGAGCGTCGAGGGCTACGATCCCCAGACCGTGGAGATGGATTTGTCCGCAGGGCAGAAACTGACCCAACCGACCGTGAAGCTGGACCTCAGCCAGGGCAACTTGCTCCTTTCCAGTGATCCGGAAGGCGTGCCCTTTGAAGTGCGCCTGGCTAACGACGAAAAGGCAACCGTCCACCACGGCGAAACGCCCAAGACGCTGAAGCTGCCCATCGGTCTGTATGAAGTGACGATGCGGCACGAAGGCGAGCTGAAGACCGTGGATGTGGATGTGCCGCGCAATTCGGAGCGCCAGCAGTCTTTCCGCTTCATCAAAGGGACGCCCGCCCCTTCGACACAGCCGGCGCTGGCAAACAACGTCCCTACGCAGCAGCCAGCTCAGGCTCCGCCAGCTCGCACTCCGGGCTCCAATGCCGACACCCCCCCGGCAGCAACGCCCCGGACGGTGGC
>JBGGMQ010000984.1:0-9305 GCA_041287975.1 Verrucomicrobium sp.
TCACCCAGTGACCCTGCTTTACCAAGGGGATGAAAAATGCCAGTGGCAGCAGCGTGAAGGCCAGCCCGAGAAGCACAGAGGGGTTGAGAAAGCGGGTGCGAAACTCATACTCCGATGGCAGTGCGCGAGGGGCCGTCGGAGGTGGAGGCCCTAGGTCGTGACCTGGAAGCGGGGGCATGGGTCCTCCGCAAGAGTCGCACTTGGAGCGCCACGAGGCATAGTGTGTATTGCACCATCCGCAGGTGATCATGGAGTTGGCGATGAGGGGTGAAATAGCAAGGTTGTGGGTAGGTGTGAATGTTTGTGTGTTCTGTGTTGTGACCGACTCAGGCGGATTGAGGGCAGCGGGACGATGGAGTTGCTGAAGCAGCGACAGGAGGTCAAGGGCGAATGGTATTGGCGGAGAGCAACGTTTCCGCTTGTCGAGGGAGTCCGTGAACGCAGCTCATGGCTCTGAAAAATGACATCCTCGCAAGCTCCCCGAAATATTCACCCGCAATTCACACTCCCTTCAAAGTTTTCTCATGTGCCCATGGGAGGATTTGGCAGATCTCGATCCACTGTTTGGAGCGACTTCCATTCAACTCCTCCTCTCACTGCCATGAACATCGCCGACTGGACGCGTCACTTTGACAACAACAAACGGCATCGTGTGGAGCCCAACTGGAGCGCTCCGACCACCCTCGACAAGAAGCTGGGTCCAAAGGGGTTCAGCCTGCTCATTCGTTCACTGCAGCAATTCCAACTCGGCGACGGTGGCGGGCCCGCCTATTTGATTGCCCGCGATCGCGACAAGGTCTTGCAAAAAGACGCCGCCCAAATGAAGACTCTCGTCGACCTTTGGTTCAAGGAGGAGGAAGAGCATTCCCGCTTGCTGGGAAGTGCTCTGAAGAGGTTTGGTGCTGCTGAAATAACGTCCCACTGGAGCTTTTCGCTTTTCTGCGGCCTGCGCGAGCGTCTGGGCGTGCAATTTGAACTCTATGCACTCCTGCTGACAGAGATTGTGAGCCATGTGTACTACAAGATGCTCCGTCGCCATTGCGAAGATGAGGCCGTGCGGGGCATGTGCGATCTGATCATCCGGGACGAAGCAGGGCATATCGCGTTTCACCGGTCCCGGTTGGTCGCAGAGGCTGCGAAACATGGGCGCGGATATGGTCGGATCTGGGAAGCCGCCTTCCGGCTGCGGGGTTTGGCTGCGGGAACGGTTCTATGGGTGAATCATCGCGGTGCTCTTTTGGCCATGGGGGCCAACGACAAAGAATTCTACCAAGGCATCTGGAAGGGGATGAGCCGGTTTGTGCGAGGTCTTCGCGCCGATGTCGCTTGGGAACAGGGACGGGTGAAGTGGCCCGTAAGGGCGCAACCGGCAAGGAAAAGCAAGGTCGCCTGATCCAAGTACGAGATGCTCATTACGCCAGAGTGTCTACCAGCAGTTCTGGCGCTCCAAAGCAATTGGCATAACCATAGAGAGCAACAAACCCGACAACGGAGAGTGCGGCTCCGTTAAAATCTGTCCCCAGTTGAGTGTGGCGGTAAATGAAGGCGCTTCACGGGTTTATGCAACTAGCGTGACTGCCGTTCAAGCCGCGAATTTTGTTCTTGTGTGCAAGGGTTCCAGTATCCAATCTTTCAGACGGTGCTGATTTCCGTCCTCCATCCCGTTTTCGATGTCAGCGTGGCCCTGTGGTGGCCAGGGCACTGGTGGACATGGGGCTTGCTGGGTTGGGTGTTGGGTGCTTTTCTCCTCCTTCGCGGCCATCGATCCAATAGCAACGTTGGGAAACAACAAACGCTGGATGAAGGGTCACCTGAAGGCTGCTCAGCATGGATGGTTCTCGGCTATTGCTACCTTGGACTGGGCCTTGCCCTGGTGGGGTTTATCTTTGATCAATGGTTGTGGCCCGCTTTTGCCCTCGTCGCTCTGGGCATAGTGATCAGCGCGTTGACGCCCTCTGCCAAATGATACTGCCACGTGGCAGCGGGGCTTGAAGAAGGTCTGACTTACTTGTAACCACGGGCGCGGTCGTAGCCCTTTTCATAACCGGCGGCAAAGCTCTCGTGGGTAGCTTCGGTGTACAGCTTCTCGTGCCGTGGGAAGTGTTTGGAGAGCTTGTGGTGGAAGTCGTCCTGACCTACGCGGAAGCCAACGTCATAGGCGTGGCGTTGCTGATCAGTGTCTGACGCTTTTTGCGGGGGAGGAGTGTAGGGGTAGTAGCCGGAAGGATAGTGCTCGCTCTTGATGTAGCCGGGAGCCACACGAGGAGAGGCATACGCCTTCTGACGTGCCGCGGCGGCTTCACGGGCGAGGTCGTAACCGGAGTCGTAGCCATGGCCAAAGGCGTCCTTCGTCTGTTCATCGAACAATTCAGGATGTCGGATGAAATGCTTGCTGTGTCCTGAGTGAAAATCATCCTGACCGACACGGTATCCGATGTCATAGGCCTGTTGCCGCCGTTGGACTTCATTAACTTCTGGCGGCGGCGGCGCGTAGGGGTAGTAGCCGGTACCGCTCGCGTAATCGGGTGGCGGTTGATAGTGGCTGGTCCCTTGGTCTGAAAGACCCTGGAGAAGTTTCGCGAGGTCATTGGCGTGCAACGCGGTGACGGCCAGGGTCACCGTGCCGAGGAGGCTGGCAGAGCGCCATAGGAGGGACTTTTTGCTTCTCATGGTGATGCAGGTCGGGGCTCGGAGATGATTGCAGGGATGCGATCCGGTCGTGAGTTGAGTGTGAGCCAGAGGAAGCTGAGCCTCCGGGGCTGCCTGAACTGATGGGGTCTGGATGAAAAGAGTCGGGTCAGACTCGGATATTTGGCCTGCAGGGTCAAGAGCTGGAGAGTGAAGGGAGGAGTTTTTTGCCGATGATCGGAGCTTGGGTGAAAGCTGGACCCGTTTGAGCGCGTGAAGGTCTGGCTTCCCCAATTTCTCATGAACTCGAATCCCGCTGATGCCTCCGTTCGCCCTGCCTCTGGTGCCGTTTCCCGTCGCCATTTCCTGCATGCCGCACTGGCGGGAGCAGCGGCAAGCCAGGCCGGCGCGGTTGCTCAGGGCCTCTCTGACCCGACTGCCACTCCCGAAGGCGCTGCGGCGAGCGATGGGGCATCCGGTGCCATTACCAGCGGTCAGTTCGCCATTCCGGCAGAAAAGGTCGCGCTGACCCAGGACGCCGACGTCATTGTGTGCGGCGCTGGTCCTGCTGGCATTGCCGCAGCCATTACGGCCGCCCGTGCCGGGGCTAAAGTACGCCTTTTTGAGTGGCGGGGCTGCCTGGGGGGCATCTGGACCGCCGGGTTGTTGGGTTATTTCCTTGATTTTGACAAGCCAGGCCTTGCAAAAGAACTGAAGATCAAGCTCGACGAACGCGGAGCGCGGGCGGGAACCGTGAGTGCTAAAAGCTTCTGCTACGATCCCGAGGCGCTGAAATTGCTGCTGGAGGAAATGTGCGTCGAGGCGGGGGTGCAATTCCAGTATCACACCCGGGTCGCGGCAGCCTTCAAAGACGGGCGCAGACTCACCACCATCGTTACGGATTCCAAGTCCGGAAGGCAGGCGTGGAGTGCCCCGGTCTTCATTGATACCACGGGTGACGGAGATCTCGGTGCCTTGGCGGGTTGCGGATTCGAATTGGGAGAGTCTACCAACTGCCCCTGCCAGCCGATGTCATTGAATGCGCTGCTCATGGTTCGCGACGTGGAAGCGCTGCGCGAGTTCGTCCGGTTTGGCAAACCCAATCCCGGCGAGAACACCAATGATCAAAAGAAAGACCGCATTCGTGTGGAGATCGAGAAAGTGGGACACTTCCCGTCCTACAGCAAGCCAACGCTGTGGCACGTGAGAGACAACCTGCTCTTCGCCATGATGAACCAGGAATTCGGCATCAAGCCTTTCGACGCTGCGGCGATCACCGGTGCAACGGTACGGGCCCGTGCAGAAATGAACAAGATGGTCACAGGGCTGCGAGGTTTGGGGGGCCCATGGGAAGGGCTTCAAATCGTCGCCACGGCGGAGCAGATTGGCGTGCGTGACGGTCGTCGCATTGCCGGTCGTTTCACCATGCAGAAGGAAGATCTCATCAATGGGGCACGCTATGATGACGGTGTGGCCCGTGTGACCTTCGGCGTGGACATTCATGCCACAACTGCGGAACACAACATGAAGGCGGCGACGCACGCCACAGGCATCAAGGTGAAGCCCTATGACATTCCTTTGCGGGCTCTGATCGCAAAGGACGTGGACGGTCTCATGATGGCAGGTCGCTGCATCAGCGGCGATTTCATCTCCCATGCCAGCTACCGTGTCACTGGCAATGCCGTGGCCATGGGGGAGGGGGCTGGCGTCATCGGAGCATTGGCGGCCCTCTCCAAACGGCAGCCGCATGAGGTGGCTTGGAGCGAAGGCGCGGAGAAGCTGAAAACAATCGGTCAGAGAGCCTGATGGCAGTGCACCGAGGCGGGCAACACGATCAAGGTTTGGCCCGCTTCAGTCGTAGCATGCCCGGTGAGTTCCACTTGATCACGTGATAAGTCGCGGGTGTGGCGCCTACGTTCTTGATGCTGTGCATCTGGTTGGCGGCCTGAAAGATGACTGAACCAGGACCCACGCGTTTGAGCTCTCCGTTCACGAGGGATTCCACCGTGCCTTCTTTGACCACGATGAGCTCTTCATCCGGATGCTGGTGCGGCGGGTGGGCCTCCTCCCCGGGATTCAGCGTGGTGATGTGGCATTCCAATTCATCCAAAGTTGCCGTGGGGGCCTGCAGGACTTTTCTCACTTCGCCCTTGGCCGTCTTTTTGACGACCAACTGGATCCAATCAAAGACTTGTGACCCCATCATGGGTGGCGGGGCGAGGGGCAGGTCTGTGATCGCTGGCGTCGCAGAGGGTTTGTCCTTCTCTTGGGCTAGCGTGAGGGCGGCGGTGGCGAGTCCCACCCCAACAAGCAGGCTGGTGACGTTTTGACGGGAGAGCAGGTGCATGGGGTAAATCTGCTTCCGCTGGAGGAAAAGGGGAAGCAGGATTTTCAACCTCCGCTCTTCTGGCGAGCTCGCGGCCAACACCAAGCCGCCCATGCCATCAGAAGTAGCATTGCCCGGCTGGGCTCGGGAGCCGCTGCCAATTGGGTAAACTGAACAGACTCATAGTAGGCGGCCCGACCCGTTTGCAGAGTGCTTTGAGCATTGTTGTCACCCCAATAAACCTGGTTGTTCCCGGCAGGCGCTCCCAAATCATTGCCCGCATAATCCGTCACCCAGACCACTCCATCGATCAAGACGGTTGCCAGATGAGTAACCGGATCATAGACAAGCGAGTAGTCGTGGTAGCCCGAGTCCAGGGTGCGGCTGACAGGCGTGCCTGCCTTGTACAAATTGACCAACGTTTGTCCGGAGGTATTGCGCCCAAAAACGAGAGCCCAGCCCCGCCGGACACCCAGCCCATCGTTGGCCACCAGGTAGCCCACCCAGGTGTTGCTGCCGGTCGCCCAGGCGGTACTGCTGTTGGGGTCAGTCGAGGGCAGCTTCATGGTGCTGCTGAGTTCCCAACCGTTGGTTAGCACCTCGGTGGTCTTGGTGGCATTCATCGTCGCTTGATAATACAGTCCCGTACCCGTGGTGGCGGTGCCCGTGTCCTCAATTCGCCAGACCGCAGTGCCATTGTCATCGTAAGCAGAGGAAATCATGTTGGCAGGAGTGGAGCCGCCCGTGCTGCGGGCCCAGCCTTCCGTCGTGGGATCTGTGGAACCTTGATGGGACAACAACACAGTCGCGGCAGGCAATGCGGCTCCTGATATCAGTATCAAACTCAGAAACAAGAGGAGTCTGTGAAACAACGCAGTCGGCAGCATGGCAGCCCATCGCTGCACGAGACATGCCACTAAAACGGGTTACGTACAAATGTACCAGACTCCGTGAGATTACCGCTGTCCTGCCTGTCGCCTGTCACGCCCAAGGCGAAGCTCCATCTGAATGTTGCACCGTTGATACGGCGATGCCTCGCCGCTGATTTCCTGAAATCCCAGTTTCCGGTACAGACGAATGGCAGACTCCAGGATGGTGTTGCTCTCCAGGAAGATGCGCGCGGCCCCTGCGGCCTTTGCCCAGGCGATGGCAGCTTCCCCCAGAGTGCGTCCGAAACCCTTGCCCTGAGTGCTGGGATCCACCGCCATCTTGGCGAGCTCAAAGCATTTTTCGCCATGCGGGAGCAAGGCGCAAACACCCACAGGTTGCTCTCCATCCAGAGCCACGAGAATGTGACCTCCTTTCTGCAGGATGTTCTTGTCGGGATGATGAAGAGCTTTGCGGTCGGCTGCCTCAATGGCGAAGTACTGGCGAATCCAGGCCTCGTTCAAGTCACGGAATGCCTTTGCATACAGTGGGGAGTAATCGACGACACGGATGCCCCTGTCTGATTTTCCCTCTCGACTTTCCTGAACCCGCTGGAAGAGACTTTTACCCGCCAGCACCTTTTCCGTAGCGGCAAGGGCTTTCCACAAGTCGACGCCAGATTCCCGCTGGATTGCTTCGACCGCGCTGAGGACATCCACAGACTGCTTCTGGAGTGCAGCCTCGCTACCTCGGCCCTTCTGTGTCAAAGCGACGAGGCTGACGCGTCCGTCGGCATCGCACTTTTTCAGCGCGGCAAAACTTGCTTTCACCATGTCTCGCACAATCTGGCTGATGGAAGCATGCGAGTGACCAATGGCTTCACCAATGGCGGAGACGGATGCCTCGCCCTCCTGGAGCAGGTACTGGTACACGGGGTACCAGCGAGGTTGCAGGTCACTTCCATACAGAGCGTAGATTTTGGTGGCGTCCTCTGCCAGTAGATCACCCAAGCGTCGCAAACGACTGCCCAAGGCGACCTTTCCGACACGATCATAAAAGTCCATGGGGCTAATATGCGTAAGCGCTTACGTATGTCAAGAAATGAAAGTATCGGATGATGTGATTCACTCGACAGGGAGGCAGTCAGAGCCGGACGAGATGCCAGGATCGATACGACAAATCACCACTCTTCAGGGCCTCATAGACCTTGGAGCCTGGCACTCCGGCAAAGTCCCGCCCCAGCGGCTGCAGAATCTTAGGGAGCCGGTTTTTTACCAATTCCAGATTTCGCGCAGCGTTGCCGTCCATGCCTCGCAACACCTCGACTCCAATATCTTGCGATTGTGCCAACGCAAAAGGTCCTTCAGGGGAGGTTGCTTGCGCGAGCGCGAGATCCCAAGCTGAAAACTCCTCCCGAAAACGAAAGTCGGCATAGAGGAAAGAACCACCCGGCCGGAGGACTTGGGCGACCCCGGCAAGAAACCCCGGGAAGTCGGGATAACAATGTGACGCCTCCACATTGATGACGGCATCAAAGGCAGCGTCGGGGAAGGGGAGGTGTTGGGCGTCACCCTGCTGAAAGGTGAGTCCTGGTACCTGATGATGCTTCTGACAAAAAGCGATGCCGGTGGGGTTGAGATCCAGACCAGTGTAACTGGCGGGACTGAAAGTCCGGGTCAACCAGGAGGCACCGCCGCCGTGACCACAGCTCACCTCCAGTACCGTTTTGCCTGCAAGATCGTAGCCAGATTGCGTTGCGACTTGGTGATAGAGCTGGATGCAACCCCGGTTGACTTCATCCCCAGGGGAGAGTGCCAGGCCTGCTGCTGGATCCGACTCAAAGGCATAGTTCAGAAAAACAACGTCGAGATCCTCAGACCGAAGACGACGAGTGAGATAGGGGTACCAGAGTTGCCAGATGGCCTTGCGCACCGGGCCGAGAGTGAGAAGGCGTTCGAGGAGCGACATTCCGGTATAGGCTAACTTTTTTGTGTCAGGAGGCGGAGACTGGAATCTGCAAGCACGGCCTGAAGACGTTTCACCAAGGTGGCTGGGATTCCCTTCAGTGGATTTGGGGCCTTCTTCCCTTTTCCAGAAGCGGGTGGCACTTCGGTCAGAGAGTGACGCAGGATGGCAAGGAACAACTCGGGCTGGTCCTCGAGGTCCACGTCCAGATCTTCAGGGAAGCACGCATCCAGGATGGCGATGCCGAAATCCGTCTGCTCCACGAGTTCCTCAATCCAGCGCAACACCGTCTCCACGGGGGGCTCCCCAGGAAACCGCTGGGCCACCAGTGCGAGTAGATCAGTCTTCGTGGGTACATTGAGCAGGAGGGCGAGGAAGAACCGATGCTCAGGCGCAGTGATGCGGCCACGCAGCCCCGCAATGAGGTCGCGTCGCACACACTCCTCCAGAGTCAGAGGAATGCCGGCGGCTGGAGAACCGTGCTTGGCGCCAAAAGCATCGAGAGTCGCCTGCCACTCTGAGAGTTCGGGATCCAAGTCACGCAGGTGCCCCATGGCATGCTGCAGGATGAAAAAGCCTCGCTCAAAGTCGAGGTCCGCGATCATCTGACGCGCCAGCTCAGGATACTCCGTGTCACCCATGTGCTCCAGCACGTCCAGCAGTTGCTTGCGGCGCATGGTCAGGGTGTCGTTGTACACCGGATCCAGGGCGACATGCGGCGGCAGGTAGTTGAACTGCGGCGCGGTGCCCGGGTCATTCTGCGTGCGCACCACTACGGTTACAGACGGGGTGTCTAGATGGAAGAGGGAGTGAATGCAGCGTGAACCGGAGATGATGGGTACCGTGCGACCCATTTCCAGCAGTTCAATTTGCTTCATACGCACGTCACCTACTCGGAAGTGCGGCGTGATCGAGGTCGCATTCTCAAACACGAAATGAGCATGGATGCTTGAGCCCGACAAGACGTGGAAGGCTCCGGAGAACTCGTGCTGGTGGATGTCGGTGGTACCGTCGAGCCAGAACAGAAGCTGAATGTAGAACTTCGGGTGTTCATACGCCACGATCTCAGGCTGCCCGAAACCCGACTGCGTTTGCAGTGGCTGGTCATCATTGAGGAGGAACTCCCGCATCAGCGCGGCGAGGTCCACGTTGTCGGAGGGGCGCTGCTCATCCAGGGCGGCACTGGCGATGCCGGGGAACTTTTCCAGTGAAAAGTTCTCCTGCTTCCACCGGGATAGAACTTTTTGCCCGAGTTCCTTGAAAAAGACGTCCATCAACGACCCATCGACCAGTTCTCTTCGAGGGACAACTCTTAAGAGGGAGCCGTTGTGAAAGCAAAAGCCCGCGACTCTGCGGTTTCCGGAGTTGAGACTTTCCCCAGATGGTCTTTGGTCTCCGGCTCATGAAACCCTTTGTCACCCTCGCGGAAGCCCGCACGCCCGACGGCGCAGAACTCACCCTGCACGGTCACGACTGGCACTTCTACCTGCGGGTGAACCGCCAGCCGCTCATGGGGACC
>JBGGMQ010000985.1:0-2987 GCA_041287975.1 Verrucomicrobium sp.
CCATCACGCCGATGAAAATCGCTCCTGCCAGTGCCGCCCGCCTGCCGGAGAGTTTTGAAGCCTCCGCCTCCCCGATCAACCGGAACGCACCTGCATCCTCCAGCGCCCGCAGATCTGCTGTCGAGCCCTTGAGCAGGAGCATGTCTCCCACTTGCAGCGGCACCTGGCTGATTTTTTTCAAAAGGTTCTCACCATGTCGCCGGATGCCTAGAGCGATGACGCCATACCGTTCGCGGAAACGAGCCTGCTTCAGCGTCTGCTGCAGGAGTGTGGAGCGCGGCAGGACCAGGGCCTCCACCACGCGATCTTCATCCTTTTCTTTTTGCACGCCTGAGTCATCGCCATTGCTTCTCAGTTTGGCTTCCGCCTTGATCTCCAGCCCTACTTGATCCTTCACCTTCAGGATGGCGTCGTGCGGGCCTTCCACCAGCAGGACATCTCCCGCGCGCAGTTTCGTGTTTGCCCGGCCCGTCATGAGCATGCCCCCTTCACGAATCACGTTGAGCACATTCAGGTCATGCTGCTCTCCGAAGCGGACCTCCTTGAGGGTCTTGCCCACGATGGGGGAATTCTTCTGCACCAGCACTTCCGTCAGGTAGTGCCCGTTGCGGATCACCTCCTCAATGCTCTTGTCCACTTTGCGCTCAGGCAGCAGTTTGGGTGCGAGGAAAATCAAGTAGGGCAGACCCAGCAGCACCAGGACGATGCCCACGGGGGTCATCTCAAACATGTCCAGAGGCTGCAGTCCGGATCCCTGCATCAGGCCGGAGACCACCAGGTTCGTGGAGGTGCCGATCAGCGTCATCGAACCGGCCAGAATAGATGCAAACGAAAGAGGCAGCAGCAGCGTGTGCGTGCCGAATCCCATGCGCCGGCTCACGGCAATCGCCACTGGCAGAAAGAGGGCAGTCACTGCCGTGTTGCTCATGAAGCTGCTCATCACCGTGACGGACGTCAGGATCAGCACGATGAACAGTCCCTGCCTGCCGCGGGTGGTCATCTGCAACCAGCGGGCCACGCCGTTCATGATGCCCGTTCGGGCCAGGGCGCTGGTCATGATGAGCAGACCCAGAATCATCATCACCGTGTCACTGGCGAAGCCTGAAAAAGCCTGGGCCGGGCTCAGCACCCCGGTCATGACAAATGCCAGCAGCAGACCCAGGGCCACGATCTCAGCGGAAACCACCTCGATGGTGAAAAAGACAAGCGCCACGAGGATCAGAACAAACACAATGACAATGCTGGAGGTCATGTGGGAGTGTGAACGATCCGGTCTGGTGGCGTAAAGGTATTTCCTGGCAGCCAGATGCTGGGGCCGGGAGGAGTTATAGGAAACAGTTTTGCACAGCAGAGCGGCAGTCCAGACTCCGCAGTTGCGGCCCAGACTGCCGCTCACTCTCCGCATGGGGGAGCGGAGTCACGACAGGGTTTTTTCAAACAACCGGCTCTGGCGCTGTCGCCGACAGCGGGCCAGAGGCGGAATCGAGGCAGGGCCTCAACGAGGGCGCTTCATCGCGATCAGCAACATCCCGAGGCCGAAGGCGATCGCCACAGATTCGACCGGGCGACGCTTCACGAAGTCCGTCACGGACTCATAGCCCTGGACGGCCTGACCTTCGAGCTGGCGTCCCGTTGTTTGGGCGCGGTCTGCGAAGGAAGTGAGGCAATCCTTCACCTCAGCCGAGTAGCCGCTGGCTTCGCTTCCGAGCGTGTCCAGCAGGTTGTTGATGTCGTGACCCACGTCGCGCAGGCTTTCACCAATGCGGTCGAGGGAAGTTTTAGGATGCGGTTTGGAGAATGGGAACATGGCTTGTATCAGGGTGGAGGTTGGCGGGTTGGTTTTGGGGTAGGAAAGGGAAAAGGGGGGCTTTTGCGCCTGACAGGTTTCCAGGCGCAACTCGTGTCCTCACATCATATGGGGCGACGGCCCTGGATGACGCGGAGGAGGATAATGATGATGGCCACCACAAGCAGGATGTGGATGAAGCCGCTCATCGTGTAGGAGGTTACCAGGCCCAGGAGCCAGGCAATGACGAGGATAACTGCGATAGTGTAGAGCATGGCGTGCAGGGATTGAGTTGAACTTAAGCGTTGTTGGAGTCGACCACTCCCCTGGGGGGAGGGAGCAGTGCCGCTTCTACTCTTGCAGGGCTCGTGCCATGAGCATATGGTGAGTCGCAAGTAATTCACGATGAATATATTGTGAAGGGTGTGTTTTCAGGGGGGCATGCCGCTGCGCCCCAGTTTGTTGCACTTCGCCACGATCAAGGTTGCAATGTGCATGAGCCGGGTGAACGCAAGCACCAACCCGTTTTGCGGTGCGGCAAGGCACGCTTTGAAAATGAGAACGGCGGCCGCCCATTGAGAGAACTTCTCAAGAGCTGGCCGCCGTCGCAAACAGGGCGTTGGGAGATCGCTTCTAGTTCAGAGCAGATCAGTGAATCGGGGAGCTGTCATAGACCACCACGCGGTCCCAGAAGCTCTTGCACGTGTTGATGAAGCGCAGGTGGTGGTCACACTTCGTCTGGTAGAAGTCGTGGTCCTCCATGTTCTTGAAATGAAGGGTGAGTGAGTAGCTGAAGGAGTGGTCCGTGACGGGGCGCTCTTCAGTCTTGGCAGGTTTGCCCACGAAGCCATGCACCAGGTAGGGGATCTCCTTGAGCTTGACGAGCTCCGTTTCAAAGGTGGCCCGCTGGTCGGGAGCGAGGTCGGACTTGAGCCAGAAATAGACGTTGTGAAGCATGACGTGGAAGGGTGAATGGTGAGGGCCGACAGAGTCGGCGACGGTTCAAAGTTTGGAGCAGGAGTGAGGGAGAGGAAAGCTTTTTTGATGGATTCACCCTCTGTAGGAGTGAAGGCCGCAGCAGGGGGCGTTTAGCTGCTATGTTCTCATGCCGCATGTCTCATTTCCGGAGCTTCGCATTGTCCATCATCGGGATGGGTACGTGGGGTGCAGGCTTGTGGGCTGTGGAACCTCCGCCCCCTTT
>JBGGMQ010000986.1:0-15377 GCA_041287975.1 Verrucomicrobium sp.
CCCCTTATCCCTTGCCCCTCTTCCCTTATCCCTCTTTCTTCCATATCAACGAAGCATTGTGACTCACTGCGGAGTACTCAACGCCGCCGGAGAAACCCGCTGTTTCCTCGCGCTGGTGTTTGCAGTAGAGCAGGTAGTTGCCAGCGGATCCCAGGGTGAATTTCACCTTGCCTTCTTTGTCAGACGTAAGTTCCTCTTCCTTGCCAGCAGGGGGCACAAAGTTCACCTTCGCTTCAGGCACGGGCTTGCCGCGGAAGAACACCTGCACTTCGCCGGGAGTAGCTGTGGGGACGATGTCAAAAGTCAGAGCCGGGGCGGCCGCGCCTGCCTTGGCGTGGTGCCAGCGGGCGTAGAAGACCGGTTTGCGAGCAGGGCCTTCGCCCCTCTTCATGATTGCAAAAGCCGCCTCTGCCTGCACGCCCTGTTCAGGCTTGGCATCCACGAGGAGGTAGTGGTCCGCCTTCTTCTCCACGGCAAAGGCCTTGGGTTTGCCATCCGGGCCCGCGGCCCAGGCTTCGGGCGTCGCCAGAGCATCCAGATGCCCGGGGGACTTTTCATATTCTTCGCCGTACTCAGCGAAACGGACCACCAGCTTGCCGTCCTTGGTGTCTTCGATCCACACCTCATGGGCGCGGGACAGTGAGGGGAGGGCGAGGAGAGTGCTGAGGAGCAGTGTAGGAAGGATGCGCATGATTTGAGGAAGAGTTAAGCGTTAGGTGAAGTGAATTTTGTGAATGCAGGCAAGATCTGGTCGGCGTCAGAACCGGAGGACAGGGGAAAAGGCGGGCCCGTATTTGAAATCGGCAACTCATAACCCTTAACTCCTAACTTTTAACTCATAACTCTTAACGTCTAACCCCATTTAATTAGCCTTGCTGACAGCCGTTGCGGCGGGAATCGAAACCACCTCCACCGTATCCAGAGGCGTCTCTCCCGTGGTGCCGCCCAGGGCAATCACTTGGGAGTCATTCCAAGGCTCCAGTTGATGGAAGAAACGGGACTTCTGCAGCTTGGCAACTTCCACCCAGGCATCATTGCGCAGGGCGAAAACCTTGCCCCCGCGCGGGCTGGCAATCACTTCACCATTCAGCACGCAGGCCGCCGTGGCGAAGCCCTTCACCTTGCCTTCAGCGGGCAGGTCAGCGGCTTTGCTCCATGTCTTGCTGGCGATGTCATAGACATCCACGGCATTGCTCATTTCGTTTTTGGCATCCATCCCGCCGATGGCGTAGATTTTCCCGGCGTTGGCTGCGACTGCCAAAGCACGACGCTCAAACGGCTGCGGGACCGCCTGCCAGCCTGCATCCGGCTTGGCGAGGTCCAGCACCAGCATGCTCGCATGCATGGTGCGTTCATGGTCACGGTCATCCGCCTTCTGATCTTTGGCGTCCTTGGAGGTGTCCAGAGGCCACCCACCTACCACGTAGAGCTTCCCGTTGACCACCACGATGTCGTGGCTGGACCGGGCCTCCGGCAGCTTGGGCAAATCCGTCCAGGCCTTCGTCGCTGGATCATACACCTGGGCATGATCCAACGACTTCAGCAGGGGAGGCTTGCCCTTCTCGTTTTGCGGCTGCATCCCACCTACCAGATAGACCTTGCCATCCGCCGTCGCCACACCCGGGCTTTGCACGGCAGGGCCACCTTTCAAGTCCTCCCATTTTCCTGGTTTTTGCAGGTCATAGCTCCGTAGCTTTCCACTGGTGGTCTCAAGCGACCACGAGTGCGACCCCGCCAGGTGCCCGCCGTAGGCATACAGCTTGCCATTGGCAATCACAGCCCCAAAGCTGGTGACAGCTTCCGGCAGGGGAGGGATCTCCAGGGCCAGGAGGAGGCTGCCAGGAGTGGCAAGGAAGAGCAGGGGCAGGGCGTAGCTAGGGAGGCGCATGGCGAAACGAGGGGTTCTAAAACAGTAACGGACGGCTTCTGACAATACTAACGGCGGCGGCGAAGAATTGCGCTGCACAGACCGAACAAAAGAAGCAGCGCACGGCCGGGCTCAGGCACCGCTCCAGTGTAACTCAACACGAGGCTGTTGCCACTCTGACCCAGGCTGAAAGATCCGCCCGTGAACGCGTTGGCAAACCCGGTGGCGTCGAGATTGAAGTCAGTGGCCTCAAATCCTGTGATGCCGCCGGATGCCGTCAGGATGGTCCATTCGTAGTCGTCATACAGATCGAAGCCCGCGAGCAAACCATTGGCGTTGCTGGTGGTCAGGGAAGTGATGTCGATGTCAAAGGCTCCTGCTGTCAAAGCGGTGAGGTCCAAGGTGCCGAGGATGTTCATGTAGTCATAGGTGGTGCCTTGACCAATGTTCGAGCCCGACAAGTTGGTGGCGCTGACTTCCCAAAGGAAGGTGCCGCCTGCTGACCAGGTCTGGCCCATGGTCAGGAGGGTGCCAGGGCTGTTGCCTGGTGAGAGTACGGCTACCTTGCCCGCTCCCATGCCAACGTTGACGGCGAACTCCGTGCCACCGGAGCCGGTGAGCGTGCTGCCTGCGGCAAAGTTGATGTTCCCGGCACCCCAGGCGAAGCCATCCAACTGCAAAGAGCCAGATACAGCGATAGACCCCGTCACATACAGGTTTGCACCTTTACGCACGATTAGGTCATTGCCACCGGTCTGAGTGCCAGTGATGTTCAATGTGCCCTGGTTGACAATGGTGTCCCCGCTGTAAGTATTGTTCTGAGTCAGTGTGAGTGCATTGCTGCCCGCCTTCACCACTGAGACGCTGCCGGTGCCGTTGTCCGTGATGGTGGCCGTGATGTCCATCACACCGTTCGCGGTGACAATGAGTTCCGCATTCGTGTTGGCTCCTGTGCCTGCGGTGAGGTTGCCGCCGGTGATGATGTTCTTGCGGGAGGAGTTGCCACCGCTGGCCAGGATGCCGCCACTCTCCACGCGGAGGGTCTGCCCGCCCAGGTTCAGCGTGTTGGACACGCTGCCGGAGGCAGGGCCGACGAGGTTCAGGGAGTTGACCTGAGCCGCCGCCGTGAGGGTGTTGGTCACTCCCAGCCCGCTGATTTTCACGTTGGAGCTTGCTGTCCAGGTGGAGGTGCCCGTCGTCACATAGGAGGTGAGCGCCGTGACCCCGTAGGTGCCGTAGGTGGCGAACTCGTTGCCCACCGTGGCCCAGCCGCCGAAGATGCCGTCATCCAGCGTCGGAGCGTTGGTGAACCGGACCTGGTTGCGGACGTCGACGCCCACGCTGGCTCCATTGAAGTTCACAGTGGCTCCTCCTTGCCGGGTGATGCCGCCAAGGGTAAGAATGGCTGTGCCGCCATCCGCTGCACGGCTGGTGGTCACGATGTTGGCTCCACGATCCAGAGCCAGGTTGCCCACCGTTTCACTGAATGCAGGCGTGGTGCCGGTCGTGGCGTTGTTGAAGTTCAGCGTCGCGCCTTTCAGGGTGACGGTGGCGTTGTCTTCCACACGGTTTCCATTGGCAGCATCGACCGTGTTGGTGAGCTGGAGAGTGGCACCCGCCTGCACTTCCAGATTGCCTTTCACTGAGCCTGCCGTGCCAGCCAGAGCCAGAAAGCCCTCTTTCACCACCGTGCCACCGGTGTAAGTGTTGGCAGCTGTGGTTTCCAGCGTTCCCGCGCCAATTTTTTCAAGTGCTCCTGAGCCGGAGAGCTCTCCAGTCAGCCTTGCATCCACGGCGGCCGAGCCGTTTTGCACCTGGATCGTGCGAGTCTGGGAACCCAGGGCGATGGGATTCACCATCTCGACGGTGGAGGTGGGGCTTGTGATTTCCGCCATGGTGTCGCCTGTAGGGGCTGCCAGCACAAGGCGGTCACCATCGCGAAGGAATCCGCCGCTGCCCCAGATCACGGTCGCGCCGCTTCCACCGAGGTTGACTTTCCGGAGGGCGCCGTAGGCGGCGAATCCGGTGTTCCCCTGGAGCGTCACCTGATTGGCTCCTGTACCCAGCGCAAGCGTAAAGTCGCCTGCACCCAGGCCCAGCACCCCGCCTTTCAGGCTCAGGTGGCTGGCGGCGGAGAGCGCAGAGGCGCTGCCGATCTTGAGCACTCCATTCTCCACGACGGTGTCACCCGTGTAGGTGCTGGTGCCGCCGATGGTCTGCACACCGGCCCCCTTTTTAACAAGCGCCAGATGGTTGTCCAGCATTCCCGTTCCTCCCAGGTTCCCGAGATAGGTAAAGTTCTGGCCGGATTCGACATTGAGCGTGAGCGTGGATGCTTCGGCGCTGCCCCCGGTGACACTGGCACTGGAATACGTCTCCGTGGTGGAGGCAGCAGTGGCCTGGTTGAAGGTGACGGTGCCGTCCGCCTTCAGTCCGGCCAGGGTAAGGTCCGATTTCCCGCTGGCATCCCCCAGCACAAGGTGGCCCGCCTCATCAAGCATCGTGTCCGGGCCGTTGATGATGCGGCGACTGACCAGGTCCACCGTGAAGTTGGAACTCAGCCGGTTGTCGCCGCCATGGAGCACAGCGGTGCCGCTCTTCACTTCCAGCTCCAACGTGCCGGTGCCAGTGTAGGTGTTCGTACCGCTGAGCGAGACAGTGCCGCCGTTGACTATGAGGCGGCCCATCGCATTGCCACTGTAGGAGTTGTTTCCTTGGAGCACCATGTTGCCTTCCCCGCTCTTGTAGAAGCCGGGAGCGGTCAGACTGCCTGTCAGCACGAGGTTGGTGTCTGCACCCACGTTGACAATGTGAAGGCCGGTGAAGGCAACGGGCGCGGCGATGGTGTAGGTGGCCGGGCCTGCACTGGTGGCAGCAATGCCGGCGTCACCCACCGTGAGAACCGCTCCGCCCTCGTTGGTGAGGGAGAAGTTCCCGGGAGTGGAGATCGTCAGCCCTTGCACCGTCTGGTTGCCGTCCAGTACCACAGAGGTGCCTGTGCTGAAGAGGACACCCTTGCCGGAATTTGGCAGGGCGTCCCCGCTCCAGTTCGCCGCGCCGGACCACAGGGAGCTTCCTGCTCCCCCGTCCCAGGCCGAGTCAGTGGCGAAGACGCTGCTGGTGTACTTCGTGTTGGACTGGTCGAGTTGCAGTGCATAGAGCTGCGCATGTTGCACTCCAGCGAAGGAGAGCTGGAAGGAGGTGATCTCTTCCGTGATGCCGCTCAGGTCAAATTGCAGCCCCCAAGTGTTCCGGTAGATGTCCTCATACCCGGTGGGCATGAGAATGTCCCCTGTGTAGATTTGCAGAAGCAGTTCTGAATTGGATGCGCCTAGCGAGTAAACCGTACTGCCACCCGCGGCGGTGGTGTAGGTGAGAGTGGGCAGCACGCTATTGTAGAAGTCATACCCTGAAGCCTCACCGATGTCGACCTGGAAGGCCACCGTCTTCAGTCCGGCCAGTGGCGTGGTGTCCACTACGCCGAGTGTGCCGCCATTCACATTCGCGTCTCCAGAAAACCCGCCGAAGTAGATGGAACCACCTGCAGGGTAGGGGCCTCCGCCCGTGCCATTGCTCACCTTGTACAGCAGGGCATCCCCGGAGCCGGCGGTGTTGGATCCTATGGCCCCAAGCCCGTTGTAAGAGGTCCAGTTGCCCGTGGTCGGCCAGGCTCCGCTGCCGGGGAAAGACAAACCGGGGAAGTTCGTGCCATTGAGGTCGACCCACCCGTCAACCGAAGTGGTGCCTGTCAGATCCAGGGCAAAGGGGGCCGCCAGCGCACTGCTGGCGAGTGCCGCCATCAGGGTCGGCAACGTCGCACGCAGACGGTTCAACAGTTTGGATCGGTGAAGTTGTTTCATTGAGTCTTGAGTCGGGAGTCGATGTCGTTGTGGAAGCAAGGTCACGCCTGGGCAGGGATCAGGCGGGCGCTGGGGCCGGGTTTGGAACGAGGGTGGGGGGAAGGAGGAATGGGCGAAAAGCGGTCTGGATGCACCACTCTCCACCAGAGGGGCTATCGCTGAGGGCTGGGGTGGCGGCGACGTCGCAAGGCAAGTGCCAGCATGCCGCCCAGCATCAGCAACGCCCGTCCGGGCTCGGGGACGGCGGAGTAGTGCAGCACCAGACTTTCCGACCCGTTGCCGTTGAGCAGCCGGGTGATGCTGAAGTAGCCGCTGTTGGCATTGGCGAAGTCCCCCAAGTCGATCGTGAAGGCACTGGCAGAGAAGCCGGTGATGCCTGCGGTGGCGGTCAGGATGGTCCAGTCATACAGACCGCCTGCCAGGAAGTTGGCCGCCTGTCCCGCCTGGCTGCTGCCGTTGAGCGTGTTCAGATCGATCACGAAACGGTCAGAGCTGGTGGCAGTAATGTCCAGACGCCCCTGAATATCGATCATATCCCATCCGATGCCGGCAGCTCCTGTGGCGTTCTGAATCTCCAGTAAGTAATTTCCTCCTGCGCCAAACGTCACATTCTGAGTAAAGGTGAGTGTGCCGGTGCTGTTCCCCGGGGCGACCGTATCCCCCAGGTTGAAGGTGACAGCACGCTGGACGGTGCCCTTGCCACCGAGGGTTCCTCCTTCCATGTTGAGGAGCCCCGATCCGCCCAACGTGCCATCGATTTGCAAATACGCCCCGCTCTTCACGGTGTAGGTTCCATTGCCTGTGTGGGCCGTGCCCTGGGCGATCACCAGGCGGCCGTGGTCCACAGAGGTGGCGTTTGCATAAGTCTTGTTGGCACCGCTGTAGATAACTGTGCCTTGTCCGTCGATGGTCACCGTCTTCGTGGCGGAGCCGCCTGTCATCTGGGCGGTCACGTTCATGACGTCTCCGGCGTTTTGCGCCGTGAGGTACACTTTCCCTGCTGAGGCGTCCGGGTTGCCCGGGTCCGCAGTGGCGGAGGTAAGGCTGATGTTGCCGGAGAAAGTGGCACCGGCGCTGGTGGCGTTCACCACTCCCAACCGCTTGGTAAAGTCACCCGCCGCGAGGGAGATGCCCCGGCTGATGGTCCAGTTTCCGTCGATGAACAACTCGGCCTGCAAGGCGGAGCCTTCTGAAACATACTGGAAGAGGGAGGCGTCCGCACCCACTGCAATGTCGCTGGTGCTGCTGCCCAAGGCACCAGTGGTGCCAGCGTTGGCCTGCACGATCATCCGGCCGTTGAGCAGGGTGGTCGCCCCGGTGTAGGTGTTGGCCCCTGAAATCCGCAGTGTTCCCTCCTGCAACGCCAGGAATCCGGTGAAGGCGTTGTTTCCCGCCAGATGCAACGTGCCCTGGCCAGTCTTGGCCAGGCCATAGGTGCCACTCACCTGGCCGTTCATCACCACAGTGCCAGCGTTGATCTCAAAGAAATTCAAGGCCCCCAGGACCACACCCGTGTTGATGGTGTAAGTGCCGGTGGCAGTGCTGCGTGTTGTGACACCCGTGTTTGTCGTCAACCGGTAGGTCTGCCCAGCGATGGAGTTTATGCTGACGTTTCCTGGATTTTCAAAGATGAGTTCACCCACGGTGTGATTGCCATCGTCAAGGGTGAGCACTGCAGCTCCCGTGTTCTGGAATCTTAAATTGCCGTTGGCAGCCGGAAGGCTGAGGCCGCTGTTGTCACTAAAGCCCCAGTTGGAGGACTGGTTCCAGTTGCCACTTGCGCCCTTCCAGATGGCAGCATGGGGGATGCCCGCGTCATAGTATTCCATGGTCACAAGATCCGCCTTCTGGAAGCTCATGCTGGAGCTCTCAGAATCCCAGAGGATCTGGTAGGATCGGACTGGGTTGCCCTGCAGGTCCACCAACCCAGTCAAATCCCACTGCACTGCCACCCGGTTGCCGTAGCCTGCGCCGGCGCTCCAGTGGGTGCTGCCCCCGGCGCTGGCGGAGCGGTACTCCCGCAGGTATTCGGCTTCTGTGGCGTAGATGGTGTGGGTCGTGTTGCCGTCACTCCACACCAGGCGCAGCGTGCCAAAGTCCACATTGGTACCGTCCGTCTGGAACTGGAAAATGACAGAGCCCAGTTCGGCGAAGTTTGCTGACGGAGTGGAGTCGGCGACATTGTCACTGAGCATGTAGCTCGTCTTGCTCTGAAAGCTGTAGATGTTTCCCGTGATGTCGGGGCCAATGATGAAGGTGCTGTTCGTTCCCGTCTGTTTGATGGTTGGGTTTCGAGTGTCCCAAAAGGCGAATGGTATGGATGGATTGTATGCGCCAGAGTTTGGGAAGTTGGCGGGCTTGGGCTCCGGTGCCCAGCCGCCGTTGCCGTCAGAAACACCCCCCCAGGGGGCAAATATGTCGGGATAGTTCCCCTCCGTGTGCGGAGCGTAAAAGATGTCCCACGCGCTGTACTCGTAGTAGAGGTTTTCGTAGTCCAGTGTTGGCTCATAGAAGCCATTGGGCGTGGCATTTGCCCCTGGAGCATAGAGAAACTCCGCATGGACCCAGGGCAGCGGGGCTGCCAGCAGGCAGGCCCCTATCGTCAGTGCCTTTGTCAGGGAGGTGGGGGAGGGAGTGGATTCTCTCATTGTCAGCGCCCTCCCCGGCCTCCGCGTCCGCCGCCGGTGCTTCCTCCGCCAATGCCTGTCGAGGCCCTGGGCGGAACGGTGTAGTTGGCGTCATCTTTGGCTGCGGCACCGACACTCCAGTAACGCATGTCGCGGAGCTCATCCACGGTCATCATACGCACGCTGCCATCCATGAAGGCCACCACGGCTTTGCCATTGTAGCGGGGATCCACATGCAGACTGCTGTCCCAAAGTTTGGCCCTGAAGTAGGGTGGCTCCACGCCGTAGCGGCCTTCGATCCGCTTGTCGCCGACTTCCGTGAACGCAGATGCAAACAAGAGGAGGTTGGCGGCGTGGCTCACCTGACTGATGTGCGTCACGCACTCTCCATCGCCCGCCACTTCATTGTCAGCCTTGTACCCGCCGACGTAGTAGTAGTTGATCCCTAGAGCCGGGCACAGACTTGTGCCGTAGTTGAACTGGCCGCCGGGGAATGCCGCCTGGATTTGCTCCCTGTTGCGATTCACCAGGATGGTTCCGTCAATCTGGTTGTCGAGATAGGGGGCGAGCCGGAAAGGGTAGCGGTGCAATTCCACGCTTCCTAGCGTCGTGCCGTCCGGCAGCGTGTACTCTCTGGCGTCCAGATCAGGCGCTGAACCCTCGTAGTGAGCTACCATGAGCTCGCCATTGTGATCACCAGGGTAGGCTAGATAGGCACTGGTCAAACTTCGTGCTGCCGAGATCTCCGCAGCCTTGCGGGCGTGGGTCATGGCAGCGTTGTAGGCTCCGAAGGCTAGAGCAGATAGCGCCACTATGATGGCGATGACGACCAGCAGTTCCATCAAGGTGAATCCGCGCGGGGAACTTTTACGCAGGAATGTCGTTTTCATAGCAGGCGGGTAAGGAGAAAGAGGTCTTGGTGAAGTGGGGTTGTGGCAGCGGCTACGCAAAGGCACAGGCCTGCGCATTTTCCCGGCGTCTTCTCCACACCAGGCTTGTGGCAGCGATCAGAAGCAGCGCGGCCCGGCCGGGTTCAGGAGTCACCACCAGATAGGGCCGGAAGGCCTCTTCTCCGCCGGTTGCATCAACCGAAGTAAACGCGACTTGAGCAGATGCTGGCGAGTTGAGCCGCACACCGAAGTTCGACGAGGGATTGTCAACCCAGCCTTGCGTCAGGCTGGTAATGTCGAATGCGTACCAGGAGCTTCCCGCGCTGACGGTGACGTCGACAGTGGTAGACCCCACAGAAGGCTGAGTGAGCCATGTGAGAGAGGAGTCCACAGCCCAGTCCGATGTGATGTTAGTGAGGCGGATGGTGCCTGCTGCAGTCACCGTAGGAGCATACAGGTAAAGAATGGCTGAAGTGACGGTTGCTCCGGGCGCATAGCCCAGGGAGCTCAAGTCGAACTCCAAAAAGGACCGCATGGCGTGCGGTCCGCCTGGCCCACCAGCAAATTCGCTTGTGATGTTTAAGTCATTTGTCGAGCCGGTGGGGATACCGGTGTGGGCGTAGAGGTCGGAGTCCTGTGCCGGCAAGATGGTGGCCGCAGGCGTCTCCATTGACCAAAGAAGGGAACCCGCCAGACAGAGGAGGGTGGCGGGAGAGGGAAGGAGTTTCATTTGAATTGGCATTAATGCTAATGCGTCTCAGGTGCAATAATGTGCATCCTGCCCGAGAACTTGCTTGCCTCGCCTTGCTGACCCCGCGCTTTCAATTGCGGTTCGAGGCAATAGCTTCACTGCACATCTGGCCTTCAGTCACTTTGCCCCAGGCCTTGCAACTTGCTTGCCCCGCCTTGCTTTTGAGCCGCCTGTTGTTGAATCCTGAACCCGTTGTTTCAAAGTTGGCAGTAATCACCATGTCCTTTTGCCTGAGGCGTTCGTGGATTTTGAGTATCCGGCATTGGTGGCGGCACCCGGTGGCTTGTGCACCTTTCCTCCATGACGTCTGCCCCATGTTCATTTCACACTGCCTTGCTGCTTCTACTGTGGATGATTTCCATGCCGTGGTTGTCTGCCAACGATGTCGTCCCCTCGCGCGGATGGGACATCTACGCTGGCCAGTGGGCATGGACCCAGCCCGGCATTGCCAGGGCGGGTCCCGGCTTTGCCATGCTTCTGCGAAAGGATGAGGTATTCCAGGACGGGATCATCCGTGCCACGGTCACCTATGAGCATGATGCGCCCTCCGCGGCCTCGGGCATCGCTTTCCGGATGAGTGCGGAAGGCACGGGGTACTACGCCTGCTTTCGCGAAGTCGACAAGGGTGTCGATGTCAGTCACGGAGCGTGGGAGCGCCCGGTGGTCCAGCTCTACCGCATTGACAAGAACGGGTGGAAACTGCTCCAGGAATCCAAGGTCATGGGGGCCCGTTCTGGTGTGTCTCGTCGTCTGATGGTAGCCGCCAAGGGGCCGGACCTCTTCGTATATGATGCGGAGACGGATGCTGCCACCCCAGTGATTCGTGAATATGACGACGCCTTTCCAGGCCCGGGCAGGGTGGGAGTGTTCAAGGACGTGTCAGGCAGTGGCTCATTTGCGGACTTCTCTCTTCAGCCTGTGCCGGGCCCCTCATTCGTGTGGCCGGCACCATCCCTGCGCACCGACTGGTCCTGGGTTCGAGGAGCCATTTATGTGCGTTCTACCGCCGTGAACGCAGTGGAGATGTGGCATGACTACTGGCCTCATGTGGACACGGTCGATCGCGAGCTCGCCCTGGCCTCCCTCTATGGCTTCAACATGGTTCAAGTTTACCTGCACTGGATCGTCTGGGACCATGATTCCAAGGACTGTCTGAAGCGGATCGATGACTTCCTCATGCGTGCTGCAAAGCATGGCCTGAAAGTGAACTTCATCCTTTGGGACGACTGCGGCCATGTGGAGCCTTCGCTCACCTTCTCCGCACCTGTGCCCGGTCGCCACAACTCCCAGATGATGCCCAACCCCTCCCATCGCATCCGGGACAGTGTGTCGGAATTGAACTCTCACCACGAGCGCTTTGGCACCTACGTTCAGGGCGTCACTGGACGGTTCAAGGATGATCCCCGCATTGCCTTCTGGCAGCTCTACAATGAGGCTATGGGCGCACGGGAGCGCTATCGCACCAGTGATGCGGATGGCAACATCAACCGTCTGCTGGAATGGACGCGGGTCTGGGTGAAGGTGACCGGCACAAAGATTCCCGTCACTGCCACAGGGGGCGGTTTCTACGGGCCCAAGTACTCAGACTTTCCCACCTACCATTCCTACAGCCCCAGCGGCCAGCCGCTCCCGAATGCCGACGGAGGGCCTGAGCACCTCTGTACAGAGACCTTGAACCGCCCCGGTGCGTCTCTTGCATCATGTCTTCGGGATTTGTCCGGCAAGAAGAATGGATTCGTCGTCTGGGAGCTCATGATCGGTCGTGACAACTGCCGCTATCCCTGGGGGCATCCAGACGGTTTCGCAGAGCCCGCCGAACCCTTTCATGGCGTCATCTATCCCGATGGCCACCCCTGGAGTGTGGAGGAGGTCCGTGCCCTCTTGGGTGAAGAGCGCTTCTCCCGCTTGCAGTCGTCCTTGCTTCAGGTGGAGTACTTCAAGGGCCGATTTGAGAGGTCCATGAAACAATCCATCACGCCCTGGATTGATTTTGATCTCGGCGACGAACCCGGCGCCGGCTCCCCAGATACCTCCGCAGGACTGGCCAAGGATGACTTTTCCATTCGGTGGACAGGCACCGTCAAAATCCCCGCCTCCGGCAAATACACCTTTTCAGCAGTTTCAGACGGAGCAGCGCGCGTGACGGTAAATGGAGTGCCCTTGCTCGAGAAAAGCTCCGGCCAGGGCCCAGAAGGAGCCGAGGGAACCATCGATCTTAAAACCAATGAGGCATCGACCGCTGCCGTTGTCGTGGAATACGAGCACACAAAAGGCAATGCCCAATGCCGCCTTCAATGGTCTGGCCCCGGCTTTGGCAAGCAGCTCTTTCGACCAGGTGGTGTACAGCGGTGACCAAAAAAAATGAGACTGCCGCGACATCGTCGGCAGTCTCGTGTCTTTGGTCTTGAAGTCTTCTGTCTTGCTACGCCACCTGGCGGCAGCGTTTCCTGTAGCCGCTCGGAGTCACGCCGAATTCACGCACGAAACCGCGGGTAAAGGCGCTGAAGCTTTCGTAGCCGACTCGCAGCGCGATGTTGCTGATGCTCTCGCGGCTGGTGCTGAGAAGCTTGGCGGCCAGTTCCATACGGCGCTGACGGAGCAGCTCGGGGATGGTGCGGCCCATCTGGCTGGCAAAGAGACGGCTGAGATAGAAGGGGCCGCAGCCCACTTCGCGGGCCAGCATCTGCAGCGTGGGGGGGTTCTCAAGATCGCGTTCGAGGAGAAACACGGCCTTGTCCACGCGCTCGCGGTTCGCTTCCATGGTGCTCGTTTCGCCGGGCTGGCTTTCAGGTTTGAAGAGGGTCAGGGAGGCCAGCTCCGTCACCTTTGCCTGATACCACACCGGGAGGCAGGCGGAGTGGGAGGGCGGGGCCGCCAGTTGCTGTGCCAGGCTCAGCACGCTGGCAGGCGCGGCGAAATCTTTGGGTTCGAGGAAGAGGGGATGATTGAGCGCCTCTGCGGAAATGGGCGTGGCGCTGTCACCCAGGCCACGCAGGCGGACCATGATCTTCTCGCCCAGCTCCACCAGCACCATGCGGTGATTGCGCCCACCGCTTGCCGTCCAGTAAAGACCAGCCTGGGGTTGCAGCACCGCGCCATGATCTGCGGTCAGTTCCAGCCTCGTGTTGCGGAAGACCAGCGACTGATGCCCGGAAAAAACCACTGCCAGAGCCAGTGTGTGCGGAGTCAGATAGGGGGTCAGGGGCTCATCTCTACCTGCGAAGAAGCGAATTTGCTGCACCCGGAAGCCATCTTGAGCCAGGGAACCGTGGAGCCACTCGGATTTGGAGGATGAAGTACGCACGTCCCGTTTATGCCGCTATCGAGACTCAGTTGCAAGTAAATTGTCTCGTTTTGTGGTGGGAACATTTGTTCTCCTTACGGAGCCAAGCGGTGGGGCCGCAGACGGCGCAATCATTTCCGTTCTGCGGCCCCGGGTTGTTGCCATGCTGGGAATTCGGCCACCCGGCCAAGCCAGCAGAGGGGTAAACCCATGACTGAAACGGACCTGATTTCATCTGAAAGGGTCTTCATTTCTCCGCAGGTGGAGTAAGGTTCACGGTCTTATTTCTCCATCGCCAGCACCTCTCCCCATACCTGCCAAAGGGTGATCACCGCTTTGTCTGGAGCCAGGGACGCAATCTTCTTCAGCAGCGGCAGCGGCAGGTCTGGATTACCAGCCAGCTCATTCACAAGATGGCCGTTTTCAAAGGTGAGCAGTACTTGACGCAAGGCCTCCGCTTCAGGGGTTTCGGATTTCAATTGCGGGTTCCTGGCCACCTCCTCCAGAGAGTATCGATCCTGCTGCTCGCTCAGCATGCGAGCATGCTTCAACAACTGCGGCAGGGGAGTGCGGGAGTTGAGTCGTGCTGCTGCTTGCAGGTCAGAGTTTTCGCCTCCCAGCATGGCCGCGAGTGCAGGCCCAGAGTCCGCCTTCGGATCGCTGGCAAGCCTCTGCCAGGCTGCAAACTCCGGTGCAAATTCCAGTGAGGGGCTGTCGGAGAGTGCTCTGTCCAGCACGATGTCCAGAGGCTTGTTCGGATGGGGTTCCATGCGCCAGGTTCGAGGATACACCTTCGCCAGGGTGCGGACTGCCTCTGCCGGCAGGCGGGGGTGCTTCAGCAGGTCGTGCACCGATCCGCTGTGTTCGAGATAGGCAGCGTCACTCGTGTCCCATGAGGACTTGGGTGCCTGGGCCAGCCGGGTGGCCTCCGCCACCAGCAGGGCAGCGGGAACGGCCAGGTTGTCCAGGGCAATGCGACGCACGTGCGGATCGTGATCCTTGGACAGTGTTGTCAGGATGGTGGCATCCCGCGTCGCGCCAGCCAGAGCACGACGGACGCGGTCAGACTTGTCGTTCGCGAAGCGTGCCTGGTGTTCCACCATGAAAGGGAGAAACGCAGACGACTGCACTTTGCTTAGTGCTGCCTCGCGCACTGCCTGCCGCTCATCCATCAAGTCCTTCTGCCAGTTGTTGTTGGACGCTGGTGGGAGGGTGCCAGCCTCGGCGGCCACCTTGTCTTCATTCTGTATGGCCCAGGCCACCAGATCCTCTGATTTGGCATCACGCAGTTCTTTTACCCATGCTGCCGTCACAGGGAGATACCGCAGAGTACGCCCCCGCACGGGGGCCTCGGTGTCATCCAGCAAGATGCGGCGCTGAGGGTCGGACAATGCTGGGTGGGATGCCGTGGCCCTCCTTACCGAAGCGGTGTCATCTCGAACCAAGGTATCCAGATGCGCTGCCGCATGGGGTGAGGAGGCAAGCAGGCGCCGCACTTCTGCGTCTCCATCCACAGCGAGTTTGCCTGCCGTTTCTGCACCCAGCTTGGGGTGTGTGGCGACAATCTTCCGCACCGCGGCGTCGGAGTCGCCGGCAAGACGATCCACCTCGGACCCAGGCAACTGCGGATGCGCTGCGGCGGCTTTGCGGAGCTTGACGTCAGTGCTTCTTGCGTGGGTCATCACCAGTTCAGCGGATGCTTTGCCATCCAGTCTCCAGTCTGGCGGTGCGCTGGATTTGCTAGGGCGCAGGGGTTCTCCAGAGATGCTGGCCGCAGCCATCGCTTCAAATTCCGCAGGCACGGCCTTGAGCCCCTTCAGCGTTTTGACGGCTGCCTTGTCGAGCTCCTCATCATTTTCATCCAACCAGTGCACTGCCTTGCCCTTTGCTTCTTTGCGGTAAAGGTTGCCTTCATCATCCATCCAGCGCACCAGGGATTCGATAAAAATGTCCTCCGCCTTGCCCTTGCCGAGATCGGAGGTGCTGTCGTTCCATTCATACTCCACCTCACGTCTGCCCAGAAAAAGGGTCGATTTATCGGTGAGGACCAGCGCACTCGCCTGGATCAATGGGCCCAAGACTTCAAAGGCAAAGTCATT
>JBGGMQ010000987.1:0-5726 GCA_041287975.1 Verrucomicrobium sp.
AGTCCAAACCGCCGCGAGTGAGGGAGCGCAAGTAATCCGGGTTCGTATCAATGGAGATCGGTGCGGCACCGTTCGCAGGAGTCAATGTCCCTACGCTAAGCTGGGACTGGAGGCGGGTGCCATCAGCTCCCGCAAAGGGGAGACCGCCGGTTTGGTTGTCTGCATTGATGGTCGCGGGTGCAGGGGCCGTGGTAGTAGCCACATAGACGGTGCCGCCAGAGGTGAGAAGAGAATCAAGGCCCTGGGGATAACGCTTCTGCGTGACGAAGAAGAGCTGCACCTGGTTGGCGATGTCTGCCTGGCTCTTGGCGCTCACAGCCATGTCGGTGGAGCGACCGTACATGCCGATGTTGGGCACGATCAATGCCGCAAGAGCAGCGAGGATGATGATGACGACGAGGAGCTCAATGAGCGTGAAGCCGGCGAGGATCCGGCGACGAATTCTGTGGGTGGCGAGTTTCATGGTTGTGCTTTGGTGTGGTCTGGGTCTGATGACTTGCGGGTGAGTTGGACGCGACTCAGAGATGAGGAGATTCTGATCTCGAGGGCTGGCATTCTATCAGCGCTGCGAACTGCGATTTGGTTCAGCGGGATGATGGATTTTTTTGCGGAAGCCTTGGCTCTTCATGGATGGCCGGTGGCAGGGGGCTGATCTCTGACTCCACGGCCTTGGCGGAAGGGATGAGCGGGCTGCCGAGGAAGCCATCCTCCACCAGGCGGTCCATGGCGGCAGGAGCGAGCTGCTCAAGGAGGTCCTTCGTGATGCGCTCCCCGTCTGCAGGTGTGCTGATGATGTGCGGGCGAATGATCATGACCAGCTCGCGGCGGGACTTCTCCTTGCTCTGGCGGCGGAAAAAGACTCCGATGCCCGGGATGTTCCCCAGCACAGGCACCTGTTCGCGCTTGTCACTGTCAATGTCCTCGATCAAACCGCCGATGGCGACTGCCATGCCGTCCTTGGCCACAAAGGTGCCGCTGACGGAGCGGGTGCCCACGACATCGACGGGCACGTTCTGGACGATCCCTCCCTCGCTATTGTTGGTCACCACCGGAATGGAGGCACCATTGGGGCTGATGGCGGAATTCTCCTGCACCAACCGCAGGGTCACCGTGCGGTCGGAATTAATGTTGGGCGTGATCAGCAGGGTGTTGCCGACGTTGCGGAACTGCGTGACGGTGTTCGGCGTGGTGGCGACGTTGTTGTCCGTGATGATGGTCTGGCTGGTGATGCTGCGGACCACAGGGCGCTCCTCGCCGAGGAAGAGACGTGAGACCTCGTTGTTGGCGGTGAGCAGTGTCGGTGTCGCCACCGTTTTCACGCGGTTCTTGCTCTCCAGCAGCTGCAAGCGGGCGCGCACATTGTCTCCCAGGAACTGGAAGACAAACTGGCCGTCCTTGAGCCCGCTGCTGCCCACACCCGGCAGCGCGATCACGCCCGTGGGTTGATTCGTGATCGGGTCATAGGAAACACTGGGATTGATCGCACCTGTGGTGAAGGATCCTCCCACCCGTCCATCCGTGAACTGGTAGTCGAATGCGGACTCGAAACCCCTGCCGAGCTCAATGGAGAGCACCTTCACCTCCAGCAGCACCATGGGCGTCTGCACATCCATGCGCTTCACCAGGATGCGGATGTCATCCAGGGCCCGGCTGTCGGCGGTCCGAACCACGACCATGCTGTTGCGGCGGCTGCCCGTGACGTAGATGGTGGCTGGCCGGCCCCTTAGACCTTCGACATCCCCGGCGGCCCGGCTCGATGACAGGGCTGGATTGAGCGAACGCTCTACGCGCTGGGCCTGCTCTGGAGTCAGATTGCGGAAGGACTGCTCCTGCTGTGCCAGCGCCTGCTCGTTAGCACCGTCATTGCGACGATTGCGGTTCCTCGAGAGGCCGGAGCCATAGCCGCCACCACTACCGCCTTCATCGTCTCCGCCAATGCTGGAAGTGTTGCTCCCGTTGCTTTGAAAGCCACTGACGTTGGCCCCAATGATGTTGCCGCCCTGGGCATTGGAGTTCTGCGTGCGCTGAGTCAGCACATCGAACCTGTCAAAACGCCCCTCCAGATCACGGCGGGTGTCTTCATCAAGATCCTCCGCAGCAAGAGAAAGCTGCACGCGGTCGCCAAAGAGATCTGCAATGGCAGTGGCGACCTCGGGGACGTTGGGATAGCGCAGGGTGAAGACCTCCGTCTTCTCCTCACGGAAGCCCACCAGATCCTTCTCGAACTCGCCCACCGTCATGATGCGCATGATGCCGGTGGTCTCGTCCTTCTTGAACCAGAGGTTGTGGCTCTTGCATATTTCCTCGACCACACTGTTGGCGGAGACGTTCCGCAGCATGGCGTTGACGGCGATCTTGTTGGCCTCCACGGAGGCAGAGTAGTTGTTCCCGGTCTGGTCGCTGAGCATGCGCAGGGCATCCAGGAGGGGCAGATCGCGGAACTCAACGTAGTCCACATCTCCCGGCAGGTTCTTGCGAGCACCCGGGGAGGGGCCAAAGCTGGGGATGGTGACGGTTTCCTTCTGGGCAGGGGCCTCGACCTCGATGCCGTCGCCGGAGATGCGTTTGACGATGAGCTTCCGCGCCTCGCCGTTGGACACGATCGTGAACGGCACCCCCGGCCGGGCCAGGGCGCGACCGCCCTCGGGTTCCTCAAACATGACGGTGCCGCCCTCCTTGGTGGAGCTGAGCACGAGCCCCTTCACGATGAGTTCCGGCACGGCAGAGCCGCCCGCCATGAGCGCGGCCTTCATGCGAGGGCTGGGCCGCGTGGGATCCGGCGCGTCGTCCAGCACCTCCTGCCCCAGGCAGGTGGTCGCGAATGCGGCGAAGAGGATGGGCAGCGTTTTCATGAAGAAGGAAGGGGGGGTAAAAGGAAACGACTTCACCGGAGACCACCGGCGAGGGAGAAGAGAGCGACGAAAAAGGCGATGTAGACAAAGCCCACGATGGAGCCGACGACGATGATGACGACTGGCTCAATGAGGACGCTCATGCGGCGGATGGTGACGAGGAGCTGGTTCTCATGAAAGCGGGCCACCTCCCCCAGCACGGGGGCCAGTGTGCCGGCGCTCTCCCCGACTGCGACCATGCGACCGAGCATGGGCATGAAAGTGCGCTTCCCACTCAAGGCTCCCGCCAGCGTGCCGCCGCGCAGCACAGACTCGCGAGCCTCAGCAATCCGCGCGGCGAGTGCCCGGTTGCCTACCACCCGCTCCACGGTATTGAGACTGTCCAGCAGGGTGACGCCGCTCTCCAGCAGCACGCCCAGGCCACGAGCCAGCACGGCTGTGCCGGAGAGCCGCAGCACGCCCCCGACCACGGGCAGCTTCAGGAAGAAGCCATCCAGCGCCAGCCGCCCCGGGGGCCAGCGGTAGATGAAATAAAAGGCCAGCGACGCGGCCGCCACCCCGATGCCGAAGTGCATGAGGTACGTCTGGATGAAGGAGGAAACGTCCAGCAGATTCTGAGTGATGGCAGGCAGGGAGCGCCCCCGGCCACCAAGGTACTTCTGAATGCGGGGGATGACCACCAGCACCAGGAAGCCTGCCACGCCAACGGCAAGGAGGGTGACAATGGCGGGATAGGCCAGCGCATTCATCACCGTCAGCCGCATCTGGCGGGTGCGTTCCAGGTGCTCGGCGCTGCCGCGCAGGGCGGTGTCCAGATTACCCGTCACCTCCCCCACCTTCACGAGCTGTACGACGTGCTCAGAGAACATGCCTTTCTGCGCCTGCAGGGCATCGGCAAAGGTGGCCCCTTGCTCAATGCGGTCGGCCACATCATGCCAGGCCGCAGCGGCCCGCACACGCCGGGCCTGCTCTGCGACGGTGCGAAGGGCACCGAGCAGGCTGAGACCGCTGTTGAGCATGGCGGAGAGCTGCTGGAAGCCCATCTCCACATCAAAGCTTTTGGCAGGCAGCCAGGTCACCGGGTTCCAGGTAATGACACTGCGGGAGTGCCGGTCCTCCACCTGCTGCACCTCCAGCACGAGCAGCCCCCTTCCCCGCAGCTCTGCAGAGAGCATCTCGCGGCTGCTGGCCGTGAGCGTGCCATCCTGCGATACGCCGGAAGTGTCTCGGGTGAGGTAGCGGAAGGTGGGCATCGTGATCGCAGGTGGAACTTAGATCTCGCTGGCCGCGTCCAGGACCTCGTGGATGGTGGTGAGGCCCGCACGCACCTTGGCCGCGCCATCGGCAAGGATGGTGCGGAAGTGTTTTTTCTTCAGGGCTTCGGCTAGAGTGCCCTCGGGCGCCCCGCGCACGATCAGGGAGGAAAGCTCCGCATCAAACGAGGCGCACTCAAACAGACCCATGCGACCGGAGTACCCGCGACCGGCACAGTACAGGCACCCCTCCGCCTCATAGACGATCTCGCCCACCTGATCTATCATGCCCATGGCCTCCGCTTCAGCCGCTCCCAGTGCCACGGGGCGACGGCAGTGCTGGCAGAGACGACGCACGAGGCGCTGAGCCACACACAACCTCAGCGTGGCCCCGATGAGATGTGCAGGCATGCCCATGTCAATCAGACGTGTGACCACACTCACGGCGTTGTTCGTGTGCAATGTGGAAAAGACCAGGTGCCCAGTGAGCGAGGCCTTCACGGCGATGTCGAGGGATTCAAGATCGCGGATCTCACCTATGACCAGCACATCTGGATCATGCCGCAGGAGGGCACGCAGCGCTTTGCTGAAGGAGACCTTGTCCGCGGAGTCCACCTCCACCTGGGCCACTCCAGGAATCTCATATTCGATGGGGTCCTCCACCGTGATGATATTCAATGGAGCTCCGGCCAGCAGGCGGCGGATGGCGGCATAGAGGGTGGTGGTCTTGCCACCTCCCGTGGGTCCAGTGAGCAGGACAAGGCCGTGCGGTTTGGCCAGGATTTTCTCGAAGGTGCCGAGATCTTCCGGGCTCATGCCCAGCTTCTCCAGCGTGAGCCAGTGGTTCTGCGAGGCCAGCAGACGCAGCGTCATGCGCTCGCCGTACTTCGTAGGCAGGGAAGCCACACGCACATCGATGGCGTGAGTCTTCTCAAAGACGCCGAACTTGTAAGTGAAGCCACCATCCTGCGGCGCACGACGCTCCGCGATATCCATGCCTGAGAGCACCTTGATCCGACTGCACAGGGCCGAGTGGGCTCCCGAGGGCAGACGGCGGTAGTCCTCCAGCACGCCATCCACACGCAGTCGCACACGCACATCCTCACGTGCGGGATCGATGTGGATGTCTGAGGCCTGGCGCATGATGGCGGCGCGCAGCAACTCATCCGCGAGAGCCACGGTGTCATCCCCTTCCGGTGTATCACGGGCAGGTGTGGCGGCAGTGCGACCGCGAGCATCGCCATACACTCGGGTAAGTGCACGCGTCAGAGCATCGGGATCCACCCGCACTGGCACGGCCTGCTGCCCGGTGAAGCGGGCCACGGCGTCAAGGGAGGCCGTGTCCGAGGGATCCGCACAAGCCACATAGACCTGCCCCTTCAGCACAGCAAAAGGCAGCACACGACGGCGCAGAGCGAGGCTCACGGGAATGCGCAAAGCCCAGGCGGGATCGATCCGCACCTGGTCCATGTCCACATGGAGGTCGGCGCTCATTCGCCGCCTCCGTTCTTGGGTCGCCGGAGCATGGCCACCCGGTCCCGCAGGACATGGGTGTTCCGCGCCATGGCCAGCGCAGTAGTTTCACTGATCCTTCCGGAAAACCACAACCGCGCCAGGTCCT
>JBGGMQ010000988.1:0-3056 GCA_041287975.1 Verrucomicrobium sp.
TTTCCGCCAGCATCACCCAGATGCACGACCTGCAATCCCGCGTCGTGGGAGCCCTCGTGTATCCCGCGTTCATGTTCGGGGCATTGATCCTCCTCCTGGTGGTGTTCAGCACGGTGCTCTTGCCGGGCTTCTCGGACATGCTCTCCAAGAGCCGCACGAAGCTGCCGATCGTGATGGAGACGCTCATCAACACCACGAACTTCATGAAGCACTGGTGGTGGCTGGGTGTGGCCATCATTGTCACGGTCGTGCTGCTGTTCCGTGCTTACATTTCGAAAGAGTCCGGTCGCCTCTGGTGGGACCAGTTCAAACTCAAGCTGCCTCTCTTTGGTCCGGTGCTTGCCGCCCGCTTCTATGCCCAGTTTTCGGCCTCGCTTGGGAACCTGATCAACAACGGCATCCCCCTGCTGAATGCCCTCCGTCTCACGGCCAAGGCGACCTCCAACATCTTCCTGCGGGGTCTGCTTAATCAAGCCACCGCCCACCTGGGTGAAGGTGTCTCGCTTTCGTCCGCGCTGCGCAAAGTCGGACACCTGCCAGTGCTGCTGGTGGACATGATCGCCATGGGCGAGCAGACAGGCCGTCTGGGCAAGTCTCTGGAAAAGATTGCGGCCCGTTTTGACAAAGACCTGGATGGGAAGGTCAAACGTGTGACGGCCCTGATCACGCCCATCGTGCTCATCATCCTCTTCGTAGTGGTCGGTGTGGTGGCCATCTCCATCGTGACGGCCATCTTTGAAACCATGACCAGTGTGCGCGCCAGATCTTGATTCCATCCTCTTTGTAAACCAACTCAACCTACCCAACGACACCCCACCTGAACCACCCCTACCCATGACGATCCAACCCATCACCATCCGCCAACGCCGCAAGCAGCGGGGCTTCACCCTCATTGAGCTGGTTCTCGTGCTCACCCTGCTGGCCCTCATCATGGGCGCGGCCATCACCGTGCTGAACCGTGGCGGCCTTGTGGAAGGTGCCCAGGAAGACCGCGTGAAGGGCGACTTGCAAACCATCAGCACCGCTCTGGACGCCTACTCCTACAAGGCAGGCCGCTATCCCTCCACCGAGCAGGGACTTGAGGCCCTCACCGCGAAGCCTACTACAGCTCCTGTGCCCGACCGCTGGAATCCAACCATGAACGAAATCCCCGTGGATCCATGGAAGCAGCCTTACAAGTACCGCTATCCTGCTCAGAAGTCCAAGGACCCCTTCGATGTGTACTCCGCAGGCAAGGATGGCCAGGAGAACACGGCAGACGACATGGGCAACTGGAAGACGGCTGAGGCCAAGTAACACCCCGCTGGGTTCAAGGACCCAACTTTCCCATCATGAATCCCTGCGCCGCGAAGCACGACCAGACCACTGGAGGCTCCTCAAAAAGGAGGCCGTCGGTTGGATGGGGGCGGCTCCGTGCGATGCGGGGATTCACGTTGCTGGAGGTGATTCTGGTGCTGACGCTGCTGGCCCTCATGGCCGCAGCCTCAGTGCCCGCCGTTAGAGGCCTTCGCGACGAAGCACAGGCCCGTGAGCCCTTGAACTCACTGGCCCGTCTGGCCAAGCAGACACGGTTGAAGGCCATGCAGGACCGTAGGCCTTATCAGATTGCGTTTACGAGCACAGGCTTTAAGGCAACCCGCTATCTCAGCCCCTATCTGCAAGCGGCGCAGATTGAGGAGTTCATTCAGAAGTCGGCGCTGGAGAGTCAGCAGAAGGAAGAAGCTGGCGTGGATCAGGAAGAGGCTCCCCAAGGCCCGCTGGAAGCGGCTGCGCCTGGCACGAACGTACCCGCCAGTGGATCAGCGCCAGCGCCTGCCTACAAGGAATGGATGGAGTCGGTGACGTTGCCGGAAGGCATGACCTGCAGTGTGCAGGAGTGGTATGATTCCGAGCCGACCCCGGTTGGGGATAACGCGTTGAAACTGTGGGTCTTCCAACCCAGCGGCATGGTGACACCCATCACGGTTACTCTACAGCTAAACAACAACTTTTACAAGGCGGATTTCAGTCCGTTGACGGCGGACATTGTGAAGGAGACGTCTGGCTCCCAGTAGATGAAAATCCAGCCTTCCAACCCTGGCTCCCCTTTCCGGTTTCGCACCCGGCGGGGCGGGTATGTGCTGCTGGAATTGATCCTGTCTTTGATCATCTTTTCGATCGCGGTGATGAGCCTGGCGCGGACGCTGAACATGGCGATCCAGACGGGGGCGATCATCAACCGGGAGAATGACATCCGGATGGGGCTGCGGTCCTTTCTGGAGGAGGTGCGGCGGAAGCCGCTAGCGGAGCTGACCCAGACCTACACGGATGAGCGGCTGGGGGTGACTTTCAACAGCGCGGCGGAGCCGCTGACGCTGAAGGACCGGAACGGAACGGTCTTGAGTGATTTGTACAAACTGCACGTGGCCTGCACTTTCGAGGTGGGCGCGGAACAGCGGGAGGAGGCGCTGGACATCTATGTATACAAGACCCAGACACCCTGACCCCCGACACCGTTTCCGGGCTGGCTTCACGCTGCTGGAGATCATCATGGCCATGACGCTGCTGGCGTTGTTGAGTGGCATGGTGTTCGGGATTGTGCGGGTATCACTACGGGCGGCCGTGGAGACGCAGCAGGTGCAGCAGGAGAATGACGAGGTGAACCGGTATGTGGCGCTGTGCCGGCACATGTTTCAAAATCTGCCGGTGACGGCGATCCTGACGCTGAAGGTCACGGAATCCGGCACCGCGCCCATGCAGGAACTGACGGTGAGCGGGGCTCCAGAATCCTTCAGCTACGGGTACTCCCCGATGAGCTACAAGGACACGATCCTGGGATTGCGACCGGACTATACCGCGACGGAGACGGCAGAGAACGGGGTGCATGTCTATTACCTCGGTTTGAGCCGGGAGGACATCATTCCGGACCAGGTGGGGCAGTCTGAAGGCACGGCCCGCGGTTCTGGGGTGGGACTGGAGGCACCAGACGATCAGGGACGCTATTGGATGCCGATGTTGAAGAACGTCATCAGCCTGAACTGGCGCTTCTACAAGGCCGATGAGGACATCTGGGAAGA
>JBGGMQ010000989.1:0-5338 GCA_041287975.1 Verrucomicrobium sp.
CGAACTAGTGTGCCTGGCATGAACATGAACTATCAAACTTGAAAGGAAGATTGACGGAGCCGATGACAGCAACCGTAGCCGAACTGCAAGGTGACGCCCGTGAGGGTGGGGCTGAAGGAAGCAGCAGGCAAACCTGCGGCCGCAGGTACACGAACAGACAGGGAGGCCGGGTGTGGGCGGCGAGCGTGCTAGTAAACGCGAAGCCCAGAGGTCATCAAGACACACCAGGTAGAGTCTGGCGGCGCGTGGGGAAAGTGCATGTTCTTACCCAGGGAGACCTTGCCTGTGAGAGCGGGCAAGGAGTCAGCAGAGGCCGTAGTAGTCTGACAGAGCCGGGGACCCGCGAGGGTCCGCAACACCGACACCGGAACACTCTGAAAAGGCGAAGGGCTGAAGGAACTGCGAGCCAGGCTCTGGAGGGCATTGGGTTGTGGCAAAGAAGCAGGAAGGTCCGACGTCAGCCTGAGTTTCTCCAGGGTGGAGGAACTCCGGAACGAACCGGCCAGCCCCGTGGTGCAGCCACGTCAAGCTGGAGCGGGATCGGGCAAGCCGCACACCCGCATGAACTCTGAACGGACAGCCATGCTCACGGAATTGATGGAGAAGGTGGTGCATCCCGACAACTGGGAGGCGTCCCTGCGAGCGGTGGAACGCAACGCAGGAGCGCCCGGGCCCGACGGAATGAAGACCACGGAACTGCGAGCGCACCTTGCCCAGCATGGAGAGGTGTTGAAAACAAGGCTGCTGGAAGGCAGCTACCAGCCTGGAGCCGCAAGGCGAAAGGACATTGCCAAGGCAGGCGGGGGAACCCGCCCGCTGAGCATCCCCGATGTGCAGGACCGCTTTGTGCAGCAACTGCTGCTGGGCGTGCTGCAACTGGAGTTCGACCCTGGCTTTAGCGCAAGCAGCTATGGGTTCCGCCCCGGACGCAGCGCGCATCAAGCCGTTGAAGCAGCAAGGGGATATGCGAAGGAAGGCCATACCTGGGTCGTGGACATGGACATCACAAAGTTCTTTGACCACGTCAATCATGACATCCTGATGCACCGCATCGGGCAGGTGGTGGGCGACAAACGGGTGCTTAAAGTCATCGGCCGGTATCTGAGGGCCCAGGTGGTGATGCCCGATGGACTGAAAGTCAGCAGCGAAGAGGGGACGCCGCAAGGCGGACCGCTCTCACCCTTGCTGGCCAACATCTATCTGGACGCCTTGGACAAAGAGTTGGAGAAACGGGGGCTGCGCTTTGTGCGTTATGCCGACGACTGCAACATCTACGTGAAAAGTGGGACAGCGGCCCAACGGGTGCTGTCTGGACTTCGAGCGTGGATGAAACGCAAACTGCGGCTGGAGGTAAACGAGGGCAAGAGTGGCGTGGGACGGCCTTGGGAGCGCAAGTTCCTTGGGTTCGTGATGACCATGACGCTGCTCATTGCGGTATCGAACCAAAGCCTTGCCCGCTTCGCGGACGAGGTGCGCCAGAAGTGGAGTGCGCGGCAGTCGTTGAGCAGCGCGGAGCTGCGAGCCCAGTGGAACGGCTATGTACAGGGATGGTGGGGTTACTACAGGAAGGCGGAGGACAGAAAGGCAGTGTACAACAAGGAAGGCTGGATCAGACGACACATACGCAAATGCTTCTGGCAGCGCTGGCACAACAGCCGGGGACGGATGAGAGCGTTGCGAAGCCTTGGAGTGCCCGAACACCGGGTGCAACTGGGGCGGAGCAGCCGCGGGGCATGGTCGATGGCGATCAACGGAGTGATGAACACGGCCCTGAACAATCGTCTGTTGAAACGGCTGCGGTTCAAAATGCCATCCGATCTGAAAGGTTGAGACCAGCAGGACCAATCGCCGGATGCGGAACCGCATGTCCGGTGGTGTGGGAGGGCTGAGGGGCGCAATCCCCTCAGCTCGACCCGATCGAACAGCTTCCAATGCCTTTGCAAATCACCTGACTTCACCGCAACGCCACAAACGTCCCCTCGAACTCCACGCACACCCGTCCAGCCTCCTCGACTGTGACCTTTAGAGTGATCCGGGCCTTGTCAGACTTGGCGAAGAGCTTCTTGAACTTGGTCACGGCCCGGACATCCGGTCGTTTGCAGGCAGCGCGCAGTTCTCCTAGTACGGGGTGCAGATATCGGATCTTGCTGTCCTTGATCACGATGTGGGCTTCCCGGTCTTCGAGGAGGAGCCAGAGCATGCTGTAGCCCGCCAGCGTTGCCAGGGTGGCCAAACTGCCGCCAAACGCCGTGCCGAGGTGGTTGTGATTGGCTTCCAACGGGGCAGTCAGCACAAGGCGGATATCGTCAAACGAATCGACACGCACCTGCATCGCCTTGGTCAACGGGATCTGCTCGTGCAGAAAGTGTTCAGTTGCGAGAAGCAAAGGGTCGGAGGCCATGGGGCAAGGGATCGGGTGGAAGCAACTTCACTCCTACTGCATTGCGGCGGCAGCGCAACGCATCCGGCTGCGACATGGATGGCTCCTCGCATGTTGGGATGGAAAAAGCGCGACGGACTTGCTACCTTGGTAAATGCCAAAAAAGCTCCCTCCTACATGGCCTCTGGTGACCTTGCTGGTGACTTACGGTCTTTGTCCTGGCGGCACTCAGGGCCAGTGGGCGATAGAGTGGAAGAGTGATGCTGCAACAACACTCCATCTTACCCCTGCCGAGATCGAAAGTCTTGCCCGGGACAAGGTGCTGGTGAGCCGCAATGAAGTGGAACAGAGTTTTGCGGCTTACACACAGTCGCGCACCCCCACGTTTGTAACGAGTGACGCCGTGCTGAGCGGCTATCACGTGCTCTTTGAGGAATCGATGAGGGTTTGGGAGGAAAACTGTGCGGCAGAGATGGCGGTGCATCTGCCCGTGATGTGGACATCGATCACGGCCTTGCAGACGGGAAAGATCCTCAAAGGAGACGAAGCGCTCACTCAGGCTGCGTGGACAAGGGCGCGCTTTGTGATCGGCGTGGCTCACAGTTTGATGGGCGGGGAGCTGGCTGGCGTGCCTCCTGCTCTGCGGACCATCATTGCGGATGAAGTTGCCCGCGTCGAACGGGCTGAAGGGCTGGCCAAGCCCGCTTTGCTGGGGCTGCCAGATCCTGATTTCACGGCATGGGATTACACGGCGTTCAAGCCGCAAGGGTTGTACGCCTCCTCATCGGAATTACAGCGTTATTTCCGTGTGACACGTTGGCTCCAGCGTGTGCCCTTCCGTTCAGAGTTCAAAGAGGAATACCTCGCTTACTACCTGCTTGGTGTCATGTATCCTGCGCGAAACAAGGCAGCTGATGCGGCGAGTCGCTGGATGGGGCTGCGGTCGGATTTCTTTGGGAAGCTTTTTTGCACCGGGACTCACTGGGAATTAGCCCGCTGTAATGAATGGCAGAGTACCGAGCACCCCGTCACCATTGATCATCACTTTTTCAAATCCAAGGCAGAGATCCTGGTGGTTCGTGCAGAGTCGATTGGAGGCGAGGCGACTCTGTGGCCTGAGGATCGCGAACGGGCCGAGGGCGCGCCCCGGTCGAAGGCGGTCGGGTTCCGTGTCTTCAGTCCTTTCACCCGTCCTGAAAACGCCGCATTCGAAGCTCTGCGACACCTGCCAGGGCAGGAGCAGTCGGGTGGACTGCAGCTAAGTGCCTGGCTGGGGATTGACTCGGCCCGTCAGCTTGTTGGGCCGCATGTCCTGTCCGTGTTGGATCGGCATGGCCCGAGTGCAAAAAAGATTTTGGGTGATGACTTTCCGGAGTCGGCTCTTTGGTGGCGACAGGGGAATTGGGTTGAGGTAACAATGAAATTACGTGGTGTCTGGCATGGTCTCACAGAACTGGATGCCAGGGCTCCAAACTTCATGAGATCCCCTCTTTGGCATAAGAAGACGCTCAATGCGGTGGCGGCGAGCTGGGTGCAGGACTGCCATGCCTGGACTGTGCCGCTAAAACCTTCAGCCATCACACCTCTGGCTGTGGGCAGGGCTCGTGGACTGGTGGAGCCAGTGCCTGAGTTCTATCTGCGTATGAGCTGGATTGCAAAATGGATGGCTCAAGAGATCGCCGAGGTGGAGGTCTATCGCAATCCTGTGCCTGCCCGGATTCGGGATACTCAAAGACTGGCGGAAAGCCTGCGAGCCAAGGTCAAGCTCAATCCAACGGAGGAGCAGATCGAGGACTTGCTATGGACTGCGGCTGGAGTCCTGGCGAAGATCGACTTCAGTCACGGTGTGAAACTGGGGGGCCCGCCCACCATTATTGGGGTGCTGGCTGCTGCCGATGAACTGGACGCACTGGCGCATGATTTGGCCTTGGAGGCAAAGCCGGGCGGGCGTCTCTGGCGGCAGGTGCTACTGACCACTGTGCGGCTGGAACCGCTTTGGAAGGAACTTGAGGTCCTCTGTCTGCGCCTCTCCATGATCGCAGGTAAACAACTGGCGGGAGAGACGTTGACTCTGGAGGAGAGTAATGTCGTCTTGTTCTTTGGGCTGACGCTCTCACGGATCATGTTGTATGAGGACGCTGCTCCCAGTTTCCCCGTGGACGACTCGCCCAAAATCGTACGCCCAGCGGCAGGCCCTTCACGCGGCACAGCCTTTCATGCCGCCACGGGGCGTCCTCGCATCTTGTACGTGCTCTATCCCTGGCAGGGATCAGAACTGTTCTGCCAGGGTGTGATCTTGCCTTACCATGAGGTAGAGAGTGACAGGCCGATGGATGACCAAGAATGGCGAAAGCTGTGGCCTCGTACGGCGGGCTCCCGGCCCCAAGCCGCCAAGTGGCTGGAGGGCTTCATTCCCGCTGAAGGGGCGCGAGTGACGGAGCGGGGGAACGAATAACGGTGCTACGGAAAGGCCCACGAACCAGCGATTCCAGTAGGGCGAAAGTCGAGAATTCTTCAAATTCCGCTTGATGTTGACTAAATAGTAAACTATTAATTTTCCCATGGGCCGCACCAGTGACGCGAAACAAAGACTCCTCGAGGCAGCACTCGAGTTGATCTGGGAGCGGAGCTATGGGGTGGTCACGATTGACGCGATTTGCGAGAAGGCCAAGGTCAAGAAAGGGAGTTTCTACTACTTCTATGACTCCAAGTCCTCCCTGGCTGTGGATGCCCTGAATGAGAACTGGCTCGCCGAAGGCAAGGGCAAGTGGGACGAACTCTTTTCCGCCTCTCTGCCTCCTTTGGAACGGATTCGCGGCTTCATGCAGTCGGTTTACGACGGACAATTGGAAGTGCAGAAGGAACACGGTCGAGTGCTGGGTTGCCCTTGCTTTTCCATCGGCTCGGAAACGAGCACGCAGGACGAGACTTTGCGGATCAAGGCCCAGGAGATCCTCC
>JBGGMQ010000990.1:0-2941 GCA_041287975.1 Verrucomicrobium sp.
ACTGGTTCAAAGAAACACATCTCAAATTTCATCCCCTACGTCCATGTCCCATCAAGCTCCCTCCCTCTTCGACTGGAAGATCGCCGGTCCGGCGATTGGAGATTCGTTCAAAAAACTCGATCCGCGTCTGATGATCAAGAATCCCGTCATGTTCGTGACGTTGGTCGGCGCGGTTCTTACGACAGTCAGCATCTTCACAGCTCCGGCGGATCACTTCTTCATTATTCAGCTCGCGATCTGGCTGTGGTTCACTGTCTTGTTCGCCAACTTCGCCGAGGCCATGGCGGAAGGCCGTGGCAAGGCCCAGGCGGACTGTCTGCGCAAGGCGCGCAAGGACACCGTGGCCCGTCGTTTACGGGATGGCAAGGAGCAGCAAGTGCCTGCGCCCGAATTGCAGAAAGGTGATCTCGTCGTGTGTGAAACGGGCGACGTCATCCCTGCCGATGGTGAAGTGATCGAAGGCATTGCCAGTGTGGACGAGGCTGCCATCACCGGTGAATCCGCTCCGGTCATCCGAGAGAGTGGCGGTGATCGCAGCGCGGTCACAGGCGGCACCAAGGTGATCAGTGACCGTGTGGTCATTCGCATCACGTCAGAGAAGGGCAACACCTTCATTGATCGCATGATCTCCATGGTGGAAGGGGCTCGTCGTCAGAAGACACCGAATGAGATCGCCCTCACCATCCTACTGTCGGCGTTGACGCTCATCTTCCTGCTCGTGGTTGTCACGCTCAAGCCCTTCGGCCTCTATGCGAACACCGACTTCACCATGCCGGTGCTCATTGCCCTGCTGGTGTGCTTGATCCCCACCACCATCGGCGGCTTGCTCAGCGCGATCGGCATAAGTGGCATCGACCGCCTGATCCGCCGCAACGTCATGGCCACGAGTGGCCGTGCCGTGGAGGCAGCAGGAGATATTGACGTGTTGCTGCTCGACAAGACGGGCACCATCACCATTGGCAATCGCATGGCCTCGGAATTTCGCCCCGCTCCTGGCGTGACGGAGCAGGATCTTGCTGATGCCGCCCAACTCGCTTCACTGGCAGATGAAACGCCTGAGGGGCGCAGCATCGTGGTGCTGGCCAAGGAAAAGTTCAACTTGCGTGGCCGTGACCTGGCCGAGCCGCATGCGACCTTCATTCCCTTCACCGCGCAGACCCGCATGAGCGGAGTTGACCTGAACGGTCGAAGCATTCGCAAAGGAGCGGCGGAATCGGTGCGCCGCTATGTGGAGGACAAGGGGGGCGTCTATCCTGGCGAAGTGGAGCGTGCCGTCGAGGCCGCTTCCCGCGCAGGTCGTACACCGCTCGTAGTAACTGAGGGCAGCAGGGTGCTGGGGGTGGTGGAACTCAAAGACGTCGTCAAGGGTGGCATCAAAGAGCGTTTTGCTCAGCTCCGCAAGATGGGCATCCGCACGGTCATGATCACCGGCGACAACCCCATGACTGCTGCGGCCATTGCTGCGGAGGCTGGTGTCGATGACTTCATGGCTCAGGCCACCCCTGAAGACAAACTCAAGCGCATTCGCAGCGAGCAGGCACAAGGTCACCTCGTGGCCATGACAGGGGACGGCACCAATGACGCCCCGGCCCTCGCTCAAGCAGATGTGGGTGTGGCCATGAACACGGGAACTCAGGCGGCTCGTGAGGCTGGCAACATGGTGGACCTCGACAGCAACCCGACCAAGCTCATCGAAATCGTTGAGATTGGGAAACAACTTCTCATGACCCGCGGCTCGCTGACCACCTTCAGCATTGCCAACGACGTGGCGAAGTACTTCGCCATCATCCCGGCCATGCTCATGGTCACCTTCCCGGCCATTGCTCCGCTCAATATCATGGGCCTGGCCTCACCTCAGAGTGCCATCCTCAGTGCGATCATCTTCAACGCCCTGATCATCGTGGCGCTCATTCCCCTGGCGCTCAAGGGGGTGCAGTACCGCCCCGTCGGAGCGGCGGCCGTGCTGCGTCGCAACCTGCTTATCTACGGAGTCGGAGGCTTGCTCCTGCCTTTCGCCGGGATCAAAGCCATCGATCTCATCATCACCGCCCTTCACCTCGCCTAATTCAATTTTATGAAACAACTTCTTTCAGATCTGCGTGGAGCAGTGGTCTCCACCATCATCTTCGCCGTGGTGCTCTGCGGAGCCTATCCCCTCGTGGTCTGGGCCATCGGGCAGGCGGCGTTCAACGAAAAGGCCAATGGCAGCCTGCTCCGGGATCCCGACGGCACGGTACGCGGTTCAGCACTCCTGAGTCAGAACTTCAGCAGCGCGAGCTACTTCCAGCCCCGCCCTTCGGGTGCAGGTGCCAATGGTCATGACGCGGCAAGCTCCAGTGGTACAAACTTGGGGCCCACATCCCAGAAGCTTGCGGATGCGGTCAAAGAGCGCATCGCTGCCTACCGCACCCTGAACGGGCTGGGTGACAGTGAATCTGTGCCTGCGGATGCTGTCACGGCGTCTGGCAGCGGCCTGGATCCTCACATCAGTCTCCGCAATGCTGAGATCCAGTCTGCACGCGTCGCCAAAGAGCGGCAGCTGGATCCCGCCAAGGTCCGGGAGCTGGTGCAGGCCAATACGGCCGGGCCTGATTTGAGCCTGCTGGGTCAGCCAGGAGTGAATGTGCTCCAGCTCAATCTGGCCCTCGACCGGCTGACCGCTCCCGGCAAGTAAACATCCTGAACCCTGCGCCGCCGGAATTTTCCCTGAGGAACTTCGGGCGGCGCTCTTCCCCCCTACGCCATGAAAGCACGTGTCCATGATGACTTTCCCCTTCGCCTGCTCGGGCTCTACGCCCTGGCGCTGGTGGTCATGTTTGTCATATTCTCCCTGATTGCCAGCTACACCCGCAGCCAGTCCCAGAGCAAGTTTGCCATCCCCGATGAGAAGGCGGTGGCGGAGCATCCTCTGAAGTGCGGCAGCCGCAAGGAGTTCGTGCTG
>JBGGMQ010000991.1:0-5604 GCA_041287975.1 Verrucomicrobium sp.
GCCGCCCCAGATTGCCAGCGATGTCAGCCGGTGGGTCATGAGATCAAGGAAATAAAGAAGTGTCAGCGGCGTTTGCGGGACCTGAAGTAGGTTTGCAAGGCCGGAAGGTAGTCCGCATCCGTGCGGATGCTGATGCGCTCGATCTTGTTGCGATGGAGCACGCTGGTGAACTGGTCCCGCTGCGCCTGGACCCGCTCCGAGTATTCGCGACGGACCTTGGGGTTCGATGTGTTGACGATCACCTGCTGCATGGTCTCGGGGTCCTCCAGGCAGACCCGGCCCACGTTGGGCAGCTCCAGCTCCCGGGGATCCACGACCTCGACGGCCACCACATCGTGCTTGGTGGACACCGCGCGCAGAGCTTTCTCCCAGTCTTGGCTGGCATCGGTGGTGATGAAGTCAGAAATCAAAAAGACCAGAGCCCGGTGGGGGATGCGTTTCACCGCCAGATTCAGGGGCGGTTCCAGGGCCGTACCCCGCCGGGCGGCCTGGTAGTTCAGTATCTCCCGGACGATGCGCAGAGCCTGGCTGGTGCCTTTGCGGGCGGGCAGGTAGAACTCCACATCACTGGAAAACATGGCCAGTCCCACCTTGTCTTGATTCTGGAGGGCGCTGAAGGCGAAGACGGCGGCGACTTCGGCTGCACGTTCGCGTTTGGAGTCTTCACCGCTGCCATAGTCGCCGCTGCGGCTGACGTCCACGAGCAGCAGCACGGTCATTTCCCGCTCTTCCACGTACTTGCGCACGTAGGGTTCGTTCATGCGGGCGGTGACGTTCCAGTCGAGGAAACGAACGTCATCCCCGGGCTGGTATTCGCGGAAGTCATCGAACTCGATGCCCTGGCCCTTGAAGCGGCTGTGATACGCTCCGCCCAAGGTCTCCTTGACCAGCCCACGGGTCACGAGCTCGATACGCCGCACCCGCTTCATGATGCGGGTGATGCGCGCGTCGTTCTCGTTGGCGGGCAGCATGGTGGTTGTAGGAAACTAAAACAGAAGTTTCGAATCAGGGCACAGGGAGCTTGCTCAGGAGCTGGGCGATGATGTCCTCCGTGGTCACGCCTTCAGCCTCGGCTTCATAGCTCAGGAGGATGCGGTGCCGGAGAATGTCTGGTGCCAGTGCCTTGACGTCGTTGGGGGTCACGTAGTCGCGGCCCTGGAGGAAGGCGTTGGCCTTGGAGGCGAGGGCCAGGTTGATCGTTCCGCGTGGGGAGGCCCCGCAGCGGATCAGGTTGCGCAGGTGGCCCATCACGCCTTCAGGATGCCGGGTGGCATGGATCAGAGAAACGATGTAGTCCTTCACCTTGTCATCCATGTGGATGCCGTTCACCAGCGTGCGGCTGTTGGCGATCTGGGCGATCTGGGTGACCGTAGAGACCTCAAGATTGGGCTTGGAGGTGGCCATGCGGTCCAGCACCATGCGTTCTTCCGCCTGTGTGGGGTAATCCACGCGGATCTTGAGCAGGAAACGGTCGAGCTGCGCTTCTGGCAGGGTGTAGGTGCCTTCCTGGTCGATCGGGTTCTGCGTGGCCAGCACGACGAAGGGATTGGGCAGCGAGTAGGTGGTGTCGCCAATCGTCACCTGACGTTCCTGCATGGCCTCCAGCAGGGCACTCTGCACTTTGGCGGGGGCGCGGTTGATTTCATCTGCCAGCACCAAGCTGGCAAACACCGGACCGAGGCGGGGGGTGAATGTTCCCTCGCGAGGGTTGAAGATCATGGTTCCCACCACATCTGCCGGCAGCAGGTCTGGCGTGAACTGGATGCGCTGGAAACGGGCGTGCAAACATGAGGCCAGCGTGCGGACGGTGAGCGTCTTCGCCAGACCCGGCACCCCTTCGAGGAGCACGTGGCCATTCGTCAACAGGGCGATGAGCAGGCGGTCGACCAGCTCATTTTGCCCGACCAGCACACGGGCGATCTCATCACGGAGCGGTTCCACCCAGGAGGAAGCGGCACGAATGTCTTCAGATGTGACAGAAGATGCAGGAGCAAGTGGGGGAGGTGTGGCAGAATCCATTGTGACAATTCAGGAACGCTAGTGAGACAACGTTGGCAATGCCAGTGTTAGTTTCGGAAGATGAGGATTTTACACATTCTCTGTCCCTCTGTTGCTCGTAGGCGGTAGCGGAGGGTTTAGCCCGGCAACCATCGCCCTCTGCCACACATACCGCTGGAAAAGCACTTTCAGCGCTGCCGTCATCGGCACCGCCAAAATTGCACCCAGCAATCCGCCCATCACCAGGGACCACGCAAACACGGAGACAATGACCGTCATGGGATGCAATCCCACGGATTCACCTACGATCTTGGGAGTGATAACGAGGCCGTCAATCTGCTGCACGATCACAAAAATGCCCGTGACCACGAGGGGGAACACCCACCAAGGGCTGGAAGCGGGGACCATGTAGCTGCCACCCTGCACCGAAGCGATGATCACTGCCGGGATCCAGCAGACGATGATGCCCAAGTACGGAATGATCCCCAGCACGCAGAGCGAAAGCCCGATGAGCCAGCCAAACTTCACCCCTACGATCACCAGACCCAGGCCGGTGGCGACACCGTTGATGAGGCTGACGACGAGTTGTCCGCGGAAGAAGGCGATCAGATACCCGTTGATCTCTGAAAGCGTGCTGACGACCTCATCCTTGAATTCAGAGGCTCGCAGTGGGACGTAGTGGGACCAGTTGCCGGCAATCTTGGGGCTTTCCGTGAGGAAGTAGTAGAGATAGAGCGGCACGATCACGAGGGAAAGCAGGAAGCCGAAGCCTCCGAGGAACCCACCGACGCCCGCCCGGATGAAGTTCCAGGCATTCTGGCCCAGCTTGGGCAGCGTACTCTTCAGCCAGTCACCACTGAGCAAGTCCTGGAGAGTAAAATAGGATGCCTCTGAGGGATGGGTCGTTGCCGAGGCGGTGACATCGCCTGAGGTAGGCTCTAGCGCAGCAGCTGTGGGATCGACCGGAGCAGTGACTATAGTGACGGCGGGCTCTGTCGCCGAGGCGATGCCAGCCCCCGCATCATTGCCCCCGGTGGTGGGCTGAGGGACGCTCCAGTGGAGGATGTCCATCCCGTAGTCTTCCATGAGCTTGCTGTTGATGGAAGTCGCCCAGACCAGCACCTGGCCCCTGGCTTTTTCCGCATAGCTGGGGACCTCTTTGGCAAACTCCACACTCTGGTGGGCCAGCGCAGGCACAATGATCAGGGAGATGCCCACGATACCGGCCGTCGCCAGCACGAAAACCAGCATCACCGCCCGCTGGCGGCTCAGGCCCCAGCGGATGAGGCGGGCGACCACGGGCTCCAGCAGATAGGCCAGCACACCGGCAACCGCGAAGGGGATCAGGAGCGGCTGAAGGAACGAGATGACTCGTGTTGTGAGCCAGATCAGTCCTATGACCAGGGCACCAACCACCGCAATCGAGAGTGCTGTGATCGCCGTCCACAGGGTGGCGCGTTGAAAAGCATTGGGGATTTTCGTCACGAGCACGGAGTAAAGCGGCTCTAGGCAGGGTGACAAGTGGATTGCTGCACCCAAATGAAGGCAGTTTAAGTGCCATTCAGGCGTCCATACCGGGCGTGAGATGCGTTCCTACTGAAAGAAAGGAGGTGATTAAGTATGCCATCACGCTTTGCTACCCAAGAACTGGAACAGCAGGCTGCGAAGTTCCGCAATCAGGACCAGCAGCATCAGGCCGACCAAAGTCAGCACCAGGTGGAGGTTTCCAAGAGCCTGGACAAAGGCAAGTCGCGCCATTCATCGGCCGCAAAAGGCCATGATAAGAAGCACTAGGCTGTAGATGACGCAGACCAGCATTAGCTGGTCCAGGCATCTACCTACATGAACCAACCAACGAATCGGCGGATCTTCATCCGCCGATTTCATTGTTTAATGGGGTCACTGCTGGGGCGTTCCCACGGAGGGAAGGGCGGGGCGGATCTCCGGCATTTCTGTCAAAGGATGAATCGGCCCTCCTGGTGCCGGGGTGCCAGGCCTCGCTACAGGCAACACTGGTTGAGCCGGACGAATGGTCGTGGCGGGCTGGACTTTGGGCGCTGCCGGGGCCACTACAGGGGCTGGCACCTTGGTCGTCACCATGGGAGTGCCGTCGTCATTGACCGGGATGGCTGCGGGAATCGGCACCGAAGGAACAGGAGCTGGAGGCGGGAACTTCTCCCCAAGATGGAGCAACTGGCTGACGGTCACGAAGTGGTATCCTTTGGCCAGGAGGACGTCGAGCGTGTCCGGCATGGCATCAATGGTGGCCGCATGAATGTCGTGGGCCAGGATGATGGCCCCAGGGTGGGTGCCTGCGACGATGTGTTGTGCCACGATGGCGGATCCTGGTTGCTTCCAGTCCAGAGGATCGACCGTCCAGATGATGCTGGGGTATCCGAATTCCTGGTAGGCGATCTGTTTCACCCGCATGTTGCTGGCACCGTACGGGGGGCGGAGCAGCCTCATTTGATAGCCCGCTGCCTTCAGGACCGCATCATGGGTCTTGCTCAATTCTTGCCGGATGGCATCCGGCCCCAGGCTGGAGAGCGGTTTGTGGTCCCAGGTGTGGTTTCCGATCTCGTGCCCCTCTGCCAGAATGCGGCGGACGATGGCAGGGTATTCGCGCACCATTTTGCCCACGACAAAGAAGGTGGCCTTGATGTTCCGCTCGGCAAGGATGTCCAGCAGCCGGGGCGTATTGGTCACGTGCGGGCCGTCGTCAAAGGTGATCGCAATGTATGGCTGGCTGATCGGGACGGAGTTGTAGCTCGCTCTCGTCCCGGGTGGCGGGATCTTCGGAAGGTCAAAGTGGTCCGTATCCCGAAGCCCAGGGATGATTTCCACACCAGGGATCATGAGGGAGGGGCGGACTTGCGCCTTGGGTGCCTGCTGTACCAACAGCTCCGGGGCTTTTCGCAATGTGCCATCTCCCGACAGACCGCCTGCGAGAACTATACCGAGCCAAATGGAGGAAATCATGCAAATAGGACCCTGGATCCCAGCCCTGTGGCTGGATCACACCGCTTCAGGAGCATAACCTCGAATGCGAGGAGTGCCAACTAGGGGAGTATGGATTTCCATTCACCACAACAACGTCCTCGCCGGGTCGATCACTGTTTCATCATCACAACAGGCCCCTGTGGTCCCGTCTGCGACGTGGAGCCGTACTTGTTCTCCAGACTCAGGGCATGAGTCAGAAGCTCAGGGGATGCCATCATCGCGGCATGGAAACTTTGTGCCTCCACTGGATCCAGTAAGTCCAGTGCCCAGAGCGCCGCGAGTTCCTGGTTTGCCGTCGAGGGATTCACGACCATTTCTCATCCATGCGACCCCGCAGAAAGATCAGGCCTTGGCGAATCATGGTTTTTACGGTCCCTAGCGGCAACCGGAGAGCGAGGGCGATTTCAGAATGGCTGTGCCCGCTGAAGTAGGCCAACTCCAACGCCCGACGTTGAGTTTCTGGAAATCCTGCCATGGCTTCACGGGCCTTCAGCCCCAGTTCCCGTATTTCGACGGCATTGCCCACGGAGTCTGCCGCGTTTTCCTTGGGAGAGGGGGCGGATTGCGTCACAGCCGAAATGAGTTTCTCCCGACGATGCCGCGACC
>JBGGMQ010000992.1:0-4612 GCA_041287975.1 Verrucomicrobium sp.
ACGTGCTGGAGGGGCAGGAGGTTCGCAAAGGTCAGATCATTGCTGAGCTGATTGACGAAGACGCACAACTGGCACTGCGGGCCGTCACGCAGTCTCTGGCAGAAGCTTCTGCGTCTACGCAACTCCAGGAGGTGCAGATCCGGGTGGCCGAGGCTGAGGCGAAGGTCATGCTGGACCAGGTGGCAGTGACGGAAGCCCGGCTCGCGGAAGAGCGGGACAACCTTGCCCGCCTCGATAAAATTCCTTCAGGCTCGGTATCTGACCAAGAGCGCACCCGGGCAAAGTTTGTTGTGCAGGGGCAGCTTGCCGAGGTCACCGCCCGCCTGTCTCAGCAGCAGGCAGCTGCATCGAAAGTCGATGCTGCCAAGGCTCAACTACGGGTGCTTGAAGCCGCCGTCCAGACAGCCCAGGTGATGGTGGACAAGCAGCAACTTGCCTTGTCTCGCACCCGCATCCCTTCGCCGGTGGATGGGGTGATTCTGGCTCTGAAAGCGGCTCCCGGTCAGAAGAAGTTGCTCAGCATGGACGATCACGAATCTGCGATCGTGGCCACTCTCTATGAGAAGGGGCATTTGCAGGTGCGGGTGGATGTACCGCTGTCCGAGGCTCGTGGCCTCGTGGTAGGCCAGTCTGCCGTCATCACCACAGACTTCCTGCCTCAGGTGGAGTTCAAGGGGGAGGTCACCCGGATCGTTGGTGCCGCAGATTTGCAGCGCAACACCCTCCAGGCCAAAGTGAGGGTCCAGGATCCCGATGCCCGTTTGCGCCCGGAGATGCTCTGCCGGGTGAAGTTCCTCGAACCCAGGCTGGCGGCGGTTTCAACCGATGCTGCTGCACCGGGCCGTGCGCCCTCCGGTTCACGGGTGATCATGGTGCCTGAGTCGGCGGTGGTTTCGTCCTCAGTGTGGGTGGTGGCAGCGGACGGCGTCACCGCCCGGAAGCAGGAGGTCGTCACGGGTGCCTTGCACCTGCAAGGTCACGTGTCAGTCCTCCAGGGCGTCCTTGCGGGTGAACTCGTGATCCTGCCCCCGCATGACCCTTTGCAAGAAGGCCGTCGTGTGCGCCCAGAAATCTCTGCTGCTCCTTGATTCCATGAACGATTCCCAACCCTTCATCCGCTGCCGGGGGCTCACCAAGACCTACCACAAGGGCAGTACTCCGGTCACACCCCTGGATACGCTTGATCTGGATGTGCCCCAAGGCACTTTCCTCGCACTCATGGGCCCTTCGGGAAGTGGCAAGACCACACTTCTGAATCTGATTGCCGGCATCGACAGCCCCACCGCCGGCACATTGCATGTCGGGGGTGTGGATATCGCGCGCCTGCGTCGTGGGCAGCTCACCCGCTGGAGGGCATCACAGGTCGGTTACATCTTCCAGCTCTATCATCTGGTGCCCATCCTCTCAGCCTTTGAGAACGTGGAGCTGCCGCTTTTGCTGTCATCCTTGTCCCGACGAGAACGCCATGAACGGGTCCGGCTTGCGTTGGATCTCGTGGGCTTGAGTGACCGGGCTGACCATCGTCCTTCGGAGCTTTCAGGCGGCCAGGAGCAGCGTGTTGCCATCGCCCGTGCCATCGTGGCCAATCCTGCGTTGCTGGTGGCCGATGAGCCGACTGGGGATCTGGACCGGGAATCCGCCACGCAGATCCTGAATCTGCTGCGAGCACTGGTCCGCGAGCACGGCAAGACGATCATCATGGTTACGCATGATCCTCGGGCCGCTGCGGCTGCGGATACAGTTCTGCATCTTGAAAAGGGGCGCTTGATCGAGGCTGCCGAATTGAACCCTGCTTGACCCCGCCATGATATCCAACTTCATCAATCTGCTCGCCCTGGCGATCAAGCAGCTCACGCGGCATCGCATCCGCTCCCTGCTTACGGTGCTTGGTGTGGGTGCGGGCATGTTCCTGTTCGCCACGGTGGAGACCATGCAAGGCAGCTTGAAGCGGGCGACCCAGACCACGGCGAATGACACCACGCTCGTCGTTTACCGGGACAACCGCTTCTGCCCGGCCACGAGCCGCCTGCCAGAGCACTATGAGACCTCCATCCGCAAGATCCAGGGAGTGCGTGAGGTCATCCCCATCCAGATCGTCGTGAACAATTGCGGTGCCAGCCTGGACATCATTGCCTTCCGCGGCGTGCCGCCGGACAATCTCACCCACTACGCCCCGCAGATTCAGGTGTTGGATGGCAGTGTGGAACTATGGAAACAACGCAGTGATGCAGCCCTGCTGGGCCGCAACTTTGCCGCCCGGCGCGGACTCAAGGTCGGTGACCGCTTTGATGCGGCCGGTGTGGTGGTCCATGTGGCAGGCATCATCGACAGTCCAGAGCCGCAGGACAACAACGTGGCCTATGTGCACCTGCCTTTCCTGCAGCAGGCTTCCCGCGCAGGCCTCGGTGTGGTGACCCAGTTCAACGTACGCGTAGTTTCCTCGGATCAACTTGAAAAGGTGGCGGATGAAATCGATGAGAACTTCCGCAGCGAACAGGCACCTACCCGGACGCGTCCGGAAAAGGCTTTCTTCGCCGATACCGCACAGTCGCTTGTCGAGCTCGTGGGGTTCACCCGTTGGCTGGGCATGGGTGCGGTCGCGGCAGTGCTGGGGCTGGTGGCCAATGCAGTCCTGCTGGTGGTCAGAGCACGGGTGAAAGAGAATGCCGTGCTCCAGACTCTCGGGTATGGGCAGGGGGCCATCGCCATGCTGGTCGCCGTAGAGGGTGTCCTCCTCGGGCTGGTCGGCGGCGCCGTGGGAGTTGGCTCCGCGATCCTGTTCCTCCGCTGGCAGAGTTTCACCATTGGCAATGAGGGCGTCACCCTGGCCATCATGCCCGACCTCTCTGTGGTACTGCGTGGCCTGGGCACGGCCCTCGCTCTGGGATTGCTGGCGAGCCTCTATCCCGCCTGGAAGGCTGCGCGCCGTCCCATCGTCACCTCACTCCGCTCCGTCTGACCGCCATGCTCCCGCTTTCCTACGCTGTTCGTAATCTTTTCCGCGTTCCTGCCCGCCTCTTCCAGGTGGTTCTGGGCGGGGGAGTGGTCATTCTGCTGCTGATGCTCGCCGCAGCCTTGTCTGCGGGCATGGAGGGCGTGTTGCGATCGTCGGGATCAGAACGGAACGTCATCATCCTCGGTTCAGGGAGCGAGGAAAGTGTGGAGCGCAGTGAGGTTGCCGCCTCGGTCCCTTCGCAGTTGGAGGCCGCCGTGCCCGGTCTCGTCGAGGTGCTGGGGCGCACTGCGGTTTCGGCAGAGATCCACTACAATGGCTTGCTCACCCTGGAGACCGGGGAGAATCTCCAGTCTTTGTTTCGGGGCGTAACGCCGGCGGCACTTCTGGTGCATCCAGAAGTCCGGCTCATCGAGGGGCAGTTCCCCGGACCGGGCGAGGTCATGGTGGGCAGGCTGGCGGCTCATAAACTGGGAGTCGCTGCCGACAAGCTGCGAGTGGGGCAGGAAGTGAAGCTGGCGGGAACAGCCCTGCGCATCTCTGGCATCTTCCAGGCACCGGGGACGGTTATGGAGGCAGAGCTCTGGGCGGACCTCGGAGACCTGCGAGCCATCGGTCAACGGGACACGATCTCCTGCGTGGTGGTCCGCCTGGACACGGCCACCTTTGATGATGTCGAGGTCTTCACGCTGCAGCGGTTGGACCTCGAACTTGCTGCCATCACGGAGAGCAACTATTACGCGAAGCTCGCTGCCTTCTACACTCCTCTGCGTGTCATGACCTGGGTCACCGCCGGGCTGGTTGTCGCCGGGGCCGTGTTTGGTGGCATGAACACTCTCTACGCCGCCTTTGCCTCCCGCATTCGGGAAATGGCCACCCTCCAGGCGGTGGGCTATTCGCGAGTGTCGCTGGTCATCAGCCTGCTGCAGGAGTCGCTCCTGGCTTCTTTGCTCGGCTCCCTCTTCGCGGCGGTGGTGGCTCTGGTCTTTGCCGATGGTTATTCCGTGCCGTTTTCCATTGGCACGTTCCTCCTGCACATCACCCCGGGCATCCTGGGGCTGGGCGTGCTCGGCGGATTTGCCCTCGCCTTGATCGGCACGCTGCCTCCTGCCTGGACCTGCCTTCGTCCGGCCCTCCCCACGGCCCTGCGCTCCTCGTAGGCTGGCACGTTCTTTCATCGATCCGTCAAACACCAAACCAGAAACGAAAACCTATGAAACCGACATTCCTTCTCACCGTTCTCGCCACCGTCAGCCTTACTGCCACCACCTTCGCTGCGGATGCGCTTGACGCCGTGCTGGTGAAGACCGCCCCCGCGGGCGCGGTCTCCGTCACCGCCGCACGCAAAGAGGCCAAGGCTGGCGAGCCCATCGTTGTTCGTGGTCGCGTGGGCGGCCGCACGGCCTCGCTCGTGGACAAAGCTGCCATCGCCGTGCTGGCTGATGAAAAAGCCGTCACTGCCTGCAATGACATGCCCGGTGATGCCTGCAAGACTCCTTGGGACTACTGCTGCGAAACCCCGGAAAAGCTCAAAGCGTCCACCGCCACGATTCAGGTTCGAGGTGAGAACGGCAAGGTCCTGCGGAGCACCTTGCGGGGTCTCGGCGGGCTCAAGGAGCTCAGCACCGTCGTGGTGAAGGGCACGGTAGATGCGGCCTC
>JBGGMQ010000993.1:0-3640 GCA_041287975.1 Verrucomicrobium sp.
TGCGTCTGGGGTATATCACCTTTGACCCCTTCATCGCCTTGCTGAATAGCGAGCGGTTTGAACTGGGGGTGTCGGATGATACGGTGCTTCATCGCCAGGACGGGCACTTGAGCCTGGTGGCTCCCGAAGATGGGAACTACACGATACAAGTGCGTGAGTCCTCCTACCGCGGCAATAGTGAGTCCCGCTACCGCCTGCATGTGGGTAGCTTCCGCCGTCCTGAGGTGTGCTACCCTTCCGGCGGCAAAGCGGGCAGCACGCAGAAGGTGAAGTTCATTGAGGCCAATGGCGACGTGACGGAAGAGGATGTGACTTTGCCTGCCGATGCTTCAGACAAGTACATGGTGTACCTCAAAGACGATCCAGCTCCCTCTGGCAACATCATGAGAGTGAGCCCCTTCGACAACTATCTCGAAGTGGAACCCAATGACAAGGAAGCCAACCGGACTGAGCTGGCAGCACCCTGCGCCTTGAACGGCATCATTGAGAAGCCTGGTGATGAAGACCGCTTCTGGGTGAAACTACAGAAGGGGATGAAGGTGGACTTCTTTGCCTACGCCCAGTCGCTGGGATCGCCACTGGATCCAGTGCTTGTGGTCACCAATGAAAAAGGCGGCCAGGTGGGTGCGGCAGATGACGGTGGCGCAGGTCGCCGTCTGGATTGCAAACTCGCGCTGACCGCTCCGGCGGACGGCAACTATTGCGTGATCATCAAGGACCACCTCCAGCGGGGGGGGGCGAGCTTCGTGTATCGGATTGAGGCCGTGGCATCCGTGCCCCAGGTCACATTTGCCTCGCCGAACTTCGCTGTGAATGACAGCCACAAGCGCCAGTTCATTGCCGTGCCTAAAGGCAATCGCTATGCCACCATGGTCAACGTGACGCGCAACAATGCGTCGGGAGACATGACCTTTGAGATGCCGAATCTCCCTGCAGGTGTGAAGCTGTTGACGACGACGATGCCGGGCAACCAGACCAGCATCCCGCTGCTGTTTGAAGCGACCGCCGATGCTCCTTTGGCCGGTGCGGCCGTGCCCATCCATCTCAAGCCAAACGACCCTGCCCAGAAAGTGGAAGGCCGCCTGGCCCAGGAGTTCGACATGGTGCGCAGCGGTAACACCATCTACTACACCGAGCAGGTGAAGCAACTGCCCGTGGCCGTGGTGGAAGAGGTGCCCTACACCCTGGAACTGGTGAAGCCCGCGACACCGCTGGTGCCCAACGGGGTGCTGCCGTTGAAGGTCATTGCCAAGCGGAAAGAGGGCTTCAAAGCTCCAATCCGCGTGCTGATGCTCTGGAAGCCAGCCGGCATCAACTCTCAGGGGGAGATCGACATCCCGGAAGGGCAGAATGAGGCTGAGTTCATGCTGGACTCCACTGGCGCTGTCAGCCCTGGAACCTACAGTCTCACGGTGCTTGGCGAATCTGAAGGGGGCAACGGCACCATGTATGCGGCCTCACCCTATTGCGAAGTGACGGTGGTGCCCGCTTACATGTCTGGCACCATGCAACTCACGGCGGTGGAGCAGGGCAAGGAGAGTGAATTTGTCTGCAAGCTGGAGGTGACGCAGCCCTTCGAAGGCGAAGCGACCGCCAAGATCTACGGAATTCCGGAATCGATAGAGGTGGCTGTGGTCAAGTTCAACAAGGATGCCAAGGAGGCTGTCTTCAAGATCAAGACGACGGACAAATCTCCCGTGGGCAAGCACGCCAATCTCTTCTGTCAGGTGGATGTGCCAGTGCCGGGTGGTGTGGCTGTGCATCGTATCGCGGGTGGCACGACTCTCCGTCTGGATGCCCCGCGCAAAGCTCCGGCGGCCCCACCTGCAGCGGCCCCTGTAGTGGCAGCGAACAAGCCTGCGGCTCCAGCGGCCCCAACCGACGCCCCCAAGAAACAGCTCACCCGCCTGGAACAGCTCCGGCTGGAAGCGGCCGGGAAAGGCGCAGGCCAGTAACGATCATTGAGGTGCTCCCGCCCGCAACGTTTCCCTTTCTCATCACGTATCTTCTCTCACTCCCATCAGCGCCTTGTTCCCCATCATGAAAACCTCATCTCCCCAGGCCATCCTCAGTGTTGGACTCTGTCTCCTGGCAGGTACTGCCAGGGCCGACCAGGCCGGATCCGTGGACTTTGCCCGGGACATTCAGCCGCTGCTGGAATCGAAGTGCGTGGAGTGCCACAATCCCTCCAAGACCAAGGGCAAGCTGCTCATGGATACGGCGGAAGGCATCATCAAGGGCGGCGAAGGTGGCGCTGGCATTGTGCCAGGAGATCCGGAGAAAAGCCCGGTTTTCAATCGCGTAGTGCTGCCGCACGGTCATGATGACATCATGCCGCCGAAAGGGGACCCCCTCACGGCTGCCCAGTCGGAACTGATCAAACGCTGGATCGCCGAAGGTGCCAAATGGCCCCAGGGTCTGGTGATCAAGCACAAGACTGAAGAGGAGCTCAAGTCCCTGGCCCGGTTGCAGGAAAAACTCAACAAGCTTCAGAGCATTGAGATCCTCCCCGGCAACATGAATCTCGAGACGCAGCGGGACAGCCAGCGCGTGCTTGTGTTTGCCCGCTTCACTGATGGCACAACGCGTGACGTGACGGGACTTTCCGAGATCAAAATTACCAACGGAGAAGTGGCCAAACTGGACGGCCCGTTTGTGAAGCCGGTGCAGGATGGTGCCACCGAGCTGACCGCCTCCTTCAATGGCAAGACAGTATCAGTGCCTGTGAAGGTGGCGTCGGCCGCCAAGGATCGTGAAATTTCCTTCAACCTCGATGTGATGCCCGTCTTCATGAAGGCAGGCTGCAACACGGGTGGCTGCCACGGTTCCGCCCGCGGCAAGGACGGCTTTCGCCTTTCCCTCTTCGGCTTCGACCCTGCTGGTGACTACGACCGCGTGACGCGGGAAATGAGCGGTCGCCGCATCAACCTTGCCATCCCTGAGGAAAGCACGCTGGTGGAAAAAGCCCTCTGCAATGTGCCCCACTCAGGCAACGCCTGTTTTGAAAAGGACAGCCATCTGAACAAGACGCTCATCGAGTGGATCAGCAAAGGTGTGCCTAAAGACGTGGCAGAAGTGGCCCACGTCACTGGTATTGAAATCTACCCCAAGCAAGGCGTGCTGGAAGGGCAGGGTGAGAAGCAACAGGTCTCCGTGCGTGCCACCTACTCCGATGGCACGGATCGCGACGTGACCAATCTCGTGGTGTTCATGTCCAACAACGACCCGAGTGCAACGGTGGACAAAGTGGGTCGCGTGACCTCACATGACCGTGGGGAAGCCTTCATCCTGGCCCGCTTTGACGTATACTCCGTGGTGTCCCAGTTCATTGTCATTCCAGAGAACCTGAAGTATGAGCGGCCCAAGCTGGCTGAGACCAACTACATCGACACACTGGTCCATGACAAGCTCGACAAGCTGCGCATCCTTCCCTCGGGCATCTGCTCCGACCAGGAGTTCCTGCGTCGTGTGTCTCTGGACGTGGTGGGCGTGCTGCCCTCTGCCCAGGAAGTGAAGGACTTCGTTGCCGATGCGAACCCCAAGAAGCGGGAGGCCCTGGTGGACAAGCTCCTGCAGCGCAAGGAGTTCACGGAAATGTGGGTGATGAAGTGGTCGGAACTCATGCAGATCCGCAGCACGG
>JBGGMQ010000994.1:0-2649 GCA_041287975.1 Verrucomicrobium sp.
AGCGGAATTAATGAAAAAGAATTCCGGGCTTAGGTCTATGAATTTTGCTTAGTCCGGTCAATACAATTTACCGGGCTGTATAAGTTTTATGTTTATTCTAGACAGGTCGATGGAGTCCCCCTTATTTTCAGCGTGATTTATTAAGAAAAATCATGAATAAATCACTCTTCCTCATCGGCACCATGGTTGCCGCTGTTACCAACCTCCTGGGGCAAGCCCCGTCCACAGTCCCGTCCAAACTGGCGGGATTTCACAAGGTCACCGCCCGCGCCTGGTCCACCACGCTTGTTGGGGTGAATTTTGTCCGTCCGGTGCTTGCCTCCGGTAAACTCGATGCCGAAGCGGCGAACAGCCTGACGGACAACAACGTCGACTTCAATGTTGCGCTCGCGGGACAGACCAACCTCTGGGTTGAGATCACCAGCGGCACCAACAAGGGCATCGCCAGCCCGGTCACGACCATCGCGCAGCGGGTGCTCACCACGGAGGATGACCTTTCCGGGTTCTCCGCCCCGGGTGACACCTACGAGGTTCGAGCTGCTCACACCATCGCCACATTGTTTGGGGCGGCGAACTCGGCGGGATTGAAGCCCTGTCCTACTGCTGCCTGGAACGGAAGCGCAGACCTCGTCTACGTTTCAGACGGCGCAGGAGGCTATAAATACGTGTTTTACTCCACGGCAGCCGCTGGCTGGCGTGAGGTGAACAGCGGTACGGCAGATGCCGCCGGCACGCCTGTCTACCATGTGGATGGACTGTGGATCACGCGCAATGACTTCACCAATCTGAACATCACCTTCGCGGGTGTCCTGCGCAGCACGCCCACCTTCTTCCCGGTGGCGAATGGCAGCAACCTGCCCTTCAACACGGTGTACCCCACAGGGTCCACCCTGGCCAACAGCGGCCTGGACACCCAGGTGCTGAAAGGCGATGAAACAACGGCTGACATTGTCTGGATCCCCAATGCCGCCACCGGTGGCTGGGACCAGTACTACTATGCCAATGCCCTGCCTCCCAACATCACTGCGGGGTGGAAACAGGTGGGCCAGGGCAACACCGACAAAGGCGCGACAGCCTTTCCCTCGGCCTTCTCATTTGAGCGCCGTGGCACCACCGCCAACGTGAAAATGATCCCGAACACCGTCTACAACGGGCTGTAAGTCAGGATAAGTTAATCATTCACACAAAGCGGCGGACCGAAAATCCGCCGCTTTGTTCGTTTGTAAGATGGGTGCTTATGAGTTGTTTGTGCGATGGAAATAAATACCAGCTCTTGAGTAATGTTTCCTGCGTTTATCCCGTGCCAATACAGCAGAGATCGGGGCTGTCGGCGCGGCGCCTTCCGTTCCGATCTGTCGGGAGAGTCCCCTGATTAAAGCAAACGAGCTCTCCCTTCAGTGACGCCAGGGGTGCTGGTAATTTTGAGCCGGGACTATGCAAATAGCTTCTCAGACAAGGGCCGGAAACTTGATGCCGAAGGCATCCCAGACGGTAGCCGGGGGTCGAGGGAGTAACGCGACCGACTACCCCCGGACGCCCAATTTGCAGTGCATCCTGAAGGGATGCTCCAGCCTGTTTTGGCCACCCACACCCTACCTGGCCCCATTTTCAGGGCACGCTGATCACAATCCTGTAAAACTTCCGCCCAGCAGCGACTCCATTGGCATCCGTCCACGTCATGGTTCCACCAGTGCCAGGCTTTTGCGTGGCATCCGTGACCGTTTCCCAAACTTTCAGGTCCTGGCTGGTGAGGACGCTGTAGAACCTTCCCAGTTGGCCAGGCCAGCTCAAGGTGATACCCGCCCCATCGGAGGTCTGGCTGGGCGTCATTAACGTGTCAGCGCTGTTCGGATTCGTGCCAGCTACGAACTCCTGCAAATTGCTCAGGAAGTCGCCATCATCGTCCAGTGCAGGATCGAGAGTCGTCACTGGCACCGCGCGCTGACCGCCATATTGTTGTTCCCACCAGTCAGGGAGGCCGTTCGTGTTCGCGTCCGTGATCGTGAACACCTCGGTGGTGACTGGCCCCTTGAACCCTGAATGGATGCCGATCGACTTGAGAGTGGTCGTGCGCAGGAAACGCATGCTGCTCAGGTTGGTCAGTGTCGGGCTCTGGTCCGTGGGCGTGGAGCCATCCGTGGTGTAGTAGATGACCGCTTCCGGGATGGTCACCCCCGTTTTGACGTCGATGGACGTTGTGGAGGCAGTGCTGCCCGGGTGGAAATGAATCAAAGGCGGCGCACCAAAAGCGTCAACGGTTCGTGCCGTAGGGTTGGTAATCACAAGGGTATTGTCCGCCACCGTCAGGAGGCCACCCTTGGGCAGAGTCTGTTGGACAGTGCCGTCTTCCACTCGGATCAACTGTGTGGTGTTGCCTGAGCTTACGATCAAGCAGTCCTGAGTGACGACGGGCTGTGAAGTGGCTTGGGCAGGGAGTGGCAGGGTCTGCAGGAGTGTGCCCGAATTCCGGTCATAAACTCGTACCGTCGGAGTGGTCCCATTGCTGACAGTATATACTTTGCCCCACGCGAGGACCGGATTGTAGGCGTGATCTTTGGCAACGCTGCTCCATTTCACGGCCGGGGACTGTAGTGTGGAGATGCAGTGCACCTGCCCGCGAAGATTGACCACCGCCTCCCCAGCTTCCCA
>JBGGMQ010000995.1:0-2745 GCA_041287975.1 Verrucomicrobium sp.
ATCCAGTGTGGAAGAAGCGTCCCGCTTCTCGGTCCTCTTGCCTGTAGACACTCTCCCCACCCAGAACTCCGCCCGTCTTCCCCGCAGCAACCAAGAATCGAGCCAGTCCTTCCAGAGAGAACCAGACTGAGCCAAGAGCCAGAATTCAGCGCTACCAGAGTAGCGTTGAACCCAAGTATCTTCGGGGGAGCGAAGGCAGCACAAAGCAGATCCTTCAAACCAAACCCCGGTGAAGTCAGTTTCGGAGACGGACTGCCAAAGGAGAAGCAATGCCGTCCGTTGGAAAAAAGCGACGGCATTTGCCTGGAACAGCTCGAAGGGTTGAACACAGGCTTCCCAGGCGACAACCCGGTACGCGTGCCTGCATGTGATTTTTCCGACAGATTCGCCAAGGACGCAGTGCTGTCATGCAACAATAAAATCAGGCAACTCTGGTGCCGCGGGAGGTGTTCGCCTGGGGGCAGGCGTTTGAAATGCTGTTGGCTCATGAACCTATTCGAATTGTTGTCGAGTGAAAAATAATTACGGTGGCATGTAAAAAATACGGTGAGTAGATTTTGTGCTTTTGTATCCATGATTAATCTAGTAATTATCACGGCGAATTTGTATGAAAAAAACTTTCACGACAATATTCCTCGTCTCGGCAGCCATCTTGGCGGCTGCTGTATCCGCAACTTTCCTGAGGAAGTCTGAGGGAGTTCCATCGCCACAAGTGTTGGAACTGAAGGAGAAAGCGGCAAAGCCTGGGCCGGCAAAAGGTGGGGATCACCCTTTGTCAGACCCGCTGCTGGTCACGCTCCGAAAAATTCCACAGCGCGAGGGCGTGCTTGTGGCAGGACGTGCGGATTCCAAGGGTTTCGCAGTGAGCAAGGTGTTCCAATCCGAGGTGATCTCCCAAGAGCAGATCAAATCTCAGATGGAGAAGTTGAAGGCGCGTCCGCGCGCGAAGGATTCCGCCGCCCAGCGATAGCAGGAGCTCCAGCTCATTCTCATTCCACTTTCAGCGTTTGCATTTTATGGCTCAAACCCTCCTTAAAGCCACCCTTGCTGTGTGTTTGGCCTGTCTTTGCAAGGCAGCTTTTGCACAGACTCCCAATCAAGCTCCCGATGCGATAGGCGTAATGCCTGACAGCGTCGGCGTCTACTACAGCAACAGCAGCACGGAAGCTGTCACTGCTTTCAATGGCGTGGACACGGATGCCGCTCAGGACGGCGAATTTCTAACGACACCATCCGGCAAATGGTGGTGCCAGCGCCAGCCGGGTGCCGATGAGATCAATGTCTATCTGAAAAACCCCCAGGGCCAGTGGGTTTATTCGGGCACCATGTCCCCACCAAGTTCCGCAGGCAGCACGTCGGGTTTCGGAACGGCGGTCATTTCGTTTGAAGGCAGGCTCTATGTCGGCGCGCCCAGCGCTTTGAACGCCTCCAGCGTCGCCGCAGGCGCGGTCTATGTTTATGATACGAGTGGCACGTCGTTTAACCTGGTTGAAACCATCGAGTTGCCCGACGGTGCCGCTGGTGACCGCTTCGGAGCTTCCCTCGCCGGTGACGGCAACCGGCTCGTCGTCGGAGCTCCATTGAGGGAAAAGGTGGACGGCAGCACCACGATTCAGGACGCGGGTGCCGCATTCCTTTATGAGAGAACTTCAAGCTGGTCTTTGTTGCGGACCGAATGGAGCTCCGTAGCGCAAGAAAACGGCCAGTTTGGTTTTTCGGTCGGCTTGAAGGCACGGATTATTGCGATTGGTGCGCCTTACGAAGATGGCTGGTTTTGGGTGGGCAATGATATTTATGTCATGGGCGACACGGGGACAGTCCATGTGGGACGGTGGGACAAACCGAATCAACTTCTGGGCTTCTACAATCTGTTTTCGTTGTTTGGTGCTGTGCAGCAGAACATTCTGGGATTGGGCGAGTCCCATTTCGGCTGGTCGGTGGCTGTTGATGACCTGATGCGTATTGTTGTCAGCATGCCGGATTCCACATGGACACCGCAGGACAACATGACGGGTTGGGACTCCGGGCTTGTGATGTTGATGAACTGGAATGGTTCGGTGGATCAGGACTATTCTTTTAACATCACTGCCTTTTCTCATGGCGATCTCTCGGCGGGGGATCGCTTTGGCGAATACCTCGAGACCGCGGAAGGCGGTGTTGATTTCGGTGTGAGCACCGCGCTGCGGGTTTCAAATGCGCCGGTGCACTACTTCGCTGTCACTGCGGTGCAGACACAGCCTGGCCAGGTGATCGGTGGTATCGAAACGCCGCTGCGTGCAGGCGTCATGACGGGCATGGACATCGAAAATGATATGCTGAACTTTACGGTGCCGAGCCTCGAAAACCCGTATGCTTCGCATTTTGAAATTGCCGGGAGTGGTGAGTTCCAAGCACTTAGCTCTCTCGAAACACTCGCCAATGGCGTCCATTCGATCGGCCTCAGTGTGGGCGATGGAGAGTGGACGCTCAGGCGCAACCTTTCCATCGAGATCCTGGGGGCCTCCCCGGATGCGGATGGTGACTCGCTTCCGGATTGGTGGGAAAGCTCTCACAATCTGGATGTGTACACTGCCGATGCAGACAATGATCCCGATGGCGACGCATTGACAAACTTGCAGGAGTTTCAGCAGGGCAGTGATCCCAATGACTACTTCAAACAAGGCAATACGGTCATCATTCCGCAGCTGGAAATCATCAGTGGCAATCAACAGCGCGGTCCGCCGTCGGAATTTCTTGCGGAGCCGG
>JBGGMQ010000996.1:0-4701 GCA_041287975.1 Verrucomicrobium sp.
AGCGAGTGCTCGGCCAGAGTGGCGGCCAGTTGCGGTGTCTCGGAGCCCAGCGAGGCATCGATGTGATATACATAATCCCAGTCACCGCGCTGGAAGCGATCGCTCATGGCAATGACATACTTGCCGTCGGCAGGGGCTTTCCAGGTCAGCGTGGGATCGAAGTTGGCTTCCTTGGCGTCATCCGCCTGGGTGATCATCTTGCCACTGGCATCTTCGATCCGCAGCCAGGCATCGAGGGGCGCATGCAGATCTGCCGAGGTGACTTTGAAGACATACGACTGTCCCTTCTTCGCGATGAAAGCAAAGCGGTCCTCATCACCAGCTTTCTGCAACACGCCCTGCAAGGCGGCAGGCAGACCCACCTCAGGTGCGGTCGCGGCCTGGTCATTGGGTTCGAGTTCCAACACGGTGTCGTGATCCGACAATGCCAGGTGCAAAGGCTCAGGACCTGAACTCATTACCGCCATCGACCCCACTGCGGAGACCGGTGCGTCCACGTCGATGGCAGCTCCTTTCATTTCCGGACCGCAGTTCCAGCCAAGCGGCTGCACGGGGGTCTTCGCTCCCCGTTTCACTCCTGGCGGCCAGGCAAAGCGGGCCGTGGCATCCTGTGTCAGCGTCAGACGGTAGACGATGTCCGCGCCCCCTTTCAGGTTCACTTCCGCCGCGGGGGGGTGGGAGAAGCCCATCACCTGCACAACGTAGGTGCCGGTCTTCTTCACCTCCCAGGAAACAACGGGATCAAGGTTGTAACCGTCGTGGTTCAGGGTCAGCTCCGTGCCCTGGTCGTCCAGCAGTCGCAGCGCCGGGTCCACCTGGGTGCCCAGACCGTAGCTGTGGAGGATGGCCGCAAACGTCCGCCCTTCCTGCAGCGTGACTTTGAACGAGTCCGCATCCCCCGTCTTGTCCAGCTTGCCGTTCACCGTCACCGGCAGTGTCTTCACTTCCTGCGCCGTGCGGCGGGCATCGTCGTTGGGCTCCGCATCTGTTGTTTCCGGAACCGTTCCGACCATGAAGGTGCGAGGCAATGCTGAGCCTTCGTCGTTGTGGAAACGGATCAAGTGCGGCCCTGTGGGAGTGTCCGCTGCCACGCTCACCTCGTAAGTCGTGGCCTTGGCCACAGGACCAGTTTTGAAGACAATCCCGGGATGATCCACCCACGCCGCAGGCGGGGTCTTGCCGGGCGTCCCTGTGAGAACTACGGGAAACGTCGTACCCACCTGCCCTCCCGCTGGAGACAGCGAGGTCACCACGGGAGGTGCCGCAGGCAGCCACCCGCAAGAAAGCAGGAGCCAAGACCATGAAAGATAACCGAGTCCTCGCACCCGCATGTTCAACATCGAGATCAAATTGAAACGCCGAATCGCACCGGTGCCGCTTACGCGAACAGTCCTGGAATGGAATTGCCGCCATTCACCAGTTGGATGGGCCGGCCGGTGTTGGTGTGCAGGACCTGATGCGGATCAATGCCCAGCTTCGTGTAGAGGGTATTGGCAAAGTCCTCAGGAGTATGGACGTCATCACTGGCGTAGTACCCTTTCGGGTCCGTGGCACCGATGACGGCACCCCGCGGCACGCCTGCTCCGGCGAAGAGGACATTCATCGCCCCAGGCCAGTGGTCCCGGCCGCCGTCCTTGTTGATCTTCGGCGTGCGCCCGAATTCACCCAAGGCGACGACGAGGGTGCTTTCCAACAACCCGCGCCGGTCCAGATCCGTCAGCAGCGCTGCCATCCCCTGGTCGAACTTCTGCATGAACTCACCCTTGCAGGTCTTGAAAATATCCTTGTGATGATCCCAACCGCCATAGTGCACGGTGACAAATGAAACCCCCACCTCCACCAGGCGTCGGGCGAGCAGCATCTGCTGGCCCAGACCATTGCGACCGTAGAGCTCACGCGTCTTCTCGTCCTCGCGCTGGATGTCGAATGCCTCCTGTGCGGGTTGCGACCCAATGAGGTCCACCGCCTGACCATAGAACGTATCGAAGCTCACGGCCGGATCGTCCGCCATGGCCTCATGCATGCGCTTCATACGGTCCAGTGAGGTCCGCAGTTCACGCCGGGCCAGCCCTCGTGCATCGGAGATTTCCGTCGGCAGCACCACATCCCGTACTTTGAAGCCTTTGGCATTCGGGTCGCCTCCGATCACAAACGGGGCGTGCTGGGCTCCGAGAAAGTTGGGTCCGCCGGAGCGCGTGATGGAAGGCAGCGACATGTAAGCCGGCAGCCCGTTCTTCACACCCCTCTCATAGGAAACAACAGAACCGAAGGAGGGATGGAACGTGACAAAGGCCCCGCAACCCACCGGCACCGGTGTGGGCGAGCCTGTCATCAGGTAGTGGTTCCCCGCACCGTGGTTCGGGTCCTTGTGGCAGATGGACCGCACCACCGTCATCTTGTCCATCACCTTTGCCAGGTGAGGCACACAATCCGAAAAGCGGATCCCCGGGACGCTCGTGCCGATGGTGCCGAACTCCCCGCGAATCTCCGAAGGAGCGTCCGGTTTGGGATCAAAGGACTCATAGTGCGAAGGCCCGCCATCCAGCCAGATCATGATGCAGTTCACCGGGCGGGAAAGGGACACCCCAGTGGTCGCCGCCTGCGCCTTGGCCCTGAGCAGATCTGTGAACCCCAGCCCACCCCCAGCCGCCGTCAGCCCGAGGCGGATGAAATCCCGACGGGTGGAGCCAGCACAGTTCTGAGTGATGCGAGACATAATGGCAGTGAGACCTAATCGAAAGAAGTGGTGCTTTTCTTACAGGCAAGAGGACTGCTAGCACACGCAGCAGTTACATAAGTATTATAATGGGTGTCTAAATGCGAGATTCAATACAAGGCTAACCACAGAGGCACAGAGACTGATTTTTTAGACAGAATTAACGGAATTCACAGAATTGGGTTTGGTTTCTGATGAAGCTCCAATTCTAATTTATCATTTATCATTTCTAATTTTTGGCATTTTCAATGGTTGAACACGAACTCCGCTGAGTTCAGCAAGGCCCACAGCACATCTTCAATCGCCGCCTGCTTCTGCTCGGGCGCGGCGGTAGCGATGGCTTTGACGGCGATGCCAGCTTCCTCGGCCGTAGGAGGACGGGAGAAGGAGGCGAGGTAGAGTTCCTCAACAATCGCTTCGGGAGTGAGAGAGCTCTTCGCCATGCGGGTGACGCGACCTTGCGCATCGGTGAGCCGGGCCTGCAGGCGGGTGCTGTTCATGAGGTGCAGGGCCTGCACGACACTGGGTTTGGCATCGCGTTCGCAGGGGCACTCGGAGCTCGCATTGGGGCGGCCGAAGGCATCCATGAACTCGCTCTGCAGCTTGTTGTTCCAGGTCTGCTTGGCCAGGGTGCCCTCCGGCGTACTGGCGAAGGATTCCGAGGTCTGTGTCACCGTGGAGACGGCATCCAGCAGCACCTCTGCCGTGAGACGGCGACGGTAGGAGCGGGAGTAGTTTCGCGTATCCGCCACGTTGGTCTCGTTGGGCAGACTGCTCAATTGATAGACCCGGGAGCTCATGATAGTGCGCATGAGATGCTTGAGGTCAAAGCCGTGGGCCACGAAGTCCTGGGCCAGCCAGTCGAGGAGCGGCCCGTTGCTCGGCGGGTTGGACGCCCGGAAGTCATCCACGGGCTCAACGATGCCACGCCCCATGAAAGCCTGCCAGACCCGGTTGACTGAGGCCCTGGCAAAGAGGGCGTTGTCTGGCCGCACCATCCAGTCCACCAGCACTGTGCGGGGATCCTGATCTGCGGGGATGGGAGCTTCATCGGCACCGGGTGCCCTCGGTTTGAGCGATTCGTTGGTCACCGGATGCAGAATGCTGGCCTCGCCTGGGGCGAACCACCAGTACTCCGGCTCACCGCTGATGGGGGCAGAGATGCCCTGCCCTTTGCGCTTCATCTGGGTGAAGAAGGCGGCCAGTTGATAGTAGTCGCGCTGGTTCCACCGCTCACTGGGGTGCTGGTGGCACTTGGCGCACTCCAGGCGGACCCCGAGGAAAATCTGGCCGACGAATGAAGCGGCATCGATGGGCTCGCGTTTGTCCCGCAGAAAGGCGACACGCCCGTCCTTGTGGCTGCTGCCCTGAGCCGTGAGGAGTTCGCGGACAAACTGATCCCAGGGCCGGTTCGCCCGGAAGGCCTGGCGGATCCAGTCGTCCATGAGCAGCACGGGCTTCACCCCCACCCGGGACGGATTCGGACGGAGCAGGTCGCCCCATTTCACCGCCCAATGGTCCGCCCAGTCCGGGCTGGCGAGCAGATGGTCCACCCACTTCGCCCGTTTTTGAGGATCGGTGCTGGCAAGGAAGGCGCGGCTTTCCTCCGCCGTGGGCAGAGTGCCCGTGGCATCCAGCGAGGTCCGGCGCAGGAACTCGTCATCCGTGCACAGCTCGCTCGGCAGATGGCCCAGTTGCTGGAGTCTTGCATACACGAGCCGGTCAATCTCACTCTGCACGGGAAGACTCGCGTAGCGTTCGGCAGGCAGGCGTTTGTCGGATGGAATGGCCGCCTTGGAAATGCCGACATGCCCCATGTAGCGCACCACAATGACAGCCTCGCCACTGTAGGCTGTGGCCTGCACGTGACCGTGCTCATCCACGGTGACCACGCCAGCGTCGTTGGAGGCATACTCAGCCAGCGCGGTGACGTTGCGGCTGGTGCCATCGCTATAGCGGGCCTGCACCTGCAGGGTCAGGTTCTC
>JBGGMQ010000997.1:0-2904 GCA_041287975.1 Verrucomicrobium sp.
CTATTCACCTTATCCGGTAGCGTCCGCTCGATCAGCCCAGCATCCAACGCAGGTTGCAGATAGTTTTTGCGGAAAGTTGGTCGATGGCTCAACCCAAGCTCGTTCATGCATTCCAACGCGCTCAACGTCCCACTCCCCAAGCAGCTGAGCAGGGCTTTGACTTGGTCGCTGACTTGGTCGGTACTGCGGACTTCCTGCAAGCCTGGAGCAGAGCCGAGAGGATGAACTCGATGAAAACGGTGGACTGACCTTGCTTGTCCGCTGCCGCCAACGCCTTGTAGTACTCCTGCTGCCGGTCTCGAATCACGCTCTCGACCGGGAGATAGGCAAGATGCGGCTTCCAATGGCTCAGAACCAATGTCTGCCAAAGTCGACCCATCCGACCGTTCCCATCGGCAAAAGGGTGGATGAATTCCAGCTCATAGTGGAACACGGAACTCGCCACCAATGAATGCACCTTCGTCCGTCTCAGCCAGTCCGCTTCGCGGGAGACAAAAGACTTGAAGACATCAGACGCCAGACATGACATCACGCTCGCGCACACTTCACACTCCTCGCCTGAGGGCATCCATGGCCAAGGCGTTGCTGTAGCCTCATCGCCGTGACAGGCGAGTAAAGACGACTGTCATCAGCGGAGCCCACCACCCAGTGTGGAGGAAGCGTCTCGCTTCTCGGTCCGCTTGCCAGTTGATCTCATTCCGACCGAGCATGCCGACGGTCCATGGGGGGCTTCCTCGTCCCATCACCCGACCTGATCCGCCTTCTCACCCAGGAACTGCTCCCGATAAAAGATCGCCAAGGCAATCATTCCCACCCCGATCAAGGCGACGGCTTTGAAGGACAAAATCGTGACCATCCCTTGCACCACGATCAACCAGAAGATCCACCGGGCCCGGTAAGAGTACGCAAACATCGCCGTCAGCAGCAGGACCCAGCCTACCAAAGCAACGGAAACACCCATGGCCGTCCAGACGAGCACTTCGCCAATGGCCTTTGAAAGTGCCGTGGAGTCTGCGGTTCCAGCGGTTCCCAGTGTCTCGAAAGCCCGGATCATGCCCACCACTGTCCCCGCCAGTCCGATCAGCGGTGCGATCTGCATGAGCCCACCGATCTTGGCCAACCTCCGACCTGGCATCGGGGCTGGAGGAGGGGAGGTGAGAGGGGTGTTCAGGTCCGCAAGGGTTTCAGACATAGCGCCAGCATAAACGTATCCCTCAAGTTTTACCATAGGGTACAATTCGAATTGCCGTTGACCGTGACAGGCGAACAAAGACGACCGTCATTGGCGAAGCCCAACCCCCAGTGTGGAAGAAGCGTCTCGCCCAAACCATGACTCCCACACACGCCCCACCAATCTACTGCCCCGTGAACATCTCCAGCAAACTCCAAGGCGAGTTTTCACCGAGGCACATCCTCAGCACCGCCTCCGCCTCCACCGCAGCGGACGCGCTACGCGGAAACAAGCTCTTTTCGTACGCAACAAGCGCGGCTTCGACATCACCTCGATGGGCAGCGATGGCCTTCCCGAGTTCGGCACCGTCATACATGGCGAGATTGGCCCCATCGCCAGCGGGGGCCATCAGGTGCGCAGCATCGCCAAGCAACGTCACTCCGGAGGCTCGATCACGCTCCCATTGATGCCCAATCGGGAGCGACTTAAGTACACGAGGCACGGGCGCAGTTTCTCCGTCGGTAATGAGCGCTCTCAGCTCTGGAGCCCAGCCGTCGAACTCTTCGGCGACACGGGCCAAGGCCGCGCTGGGACTAGAAAAGTCGATCCCGGTAATCCAGTCTTCCGGCTTGTTCAATGCCACGTAGGTGTGCAGCACGCCGTGGGGTTCGCGGTGGGCGAAGATGCCCTTGCCTGACGTGAGCGCAAACAACGTGCCGCCGCCAACGGCCTCCGCGCTCGCTTGATGACGCGTGTCAGCATCCAGCAGGCACGTCTCAATGAATGTCGTGCCGAGATAGGCCGGCCTGGCCTCGGAGAGAAGAGGGCGGATTTTCGACCAGGCGCCATCGGCACCCACGAGGAGGTCGGTGGTCACCGTTGAGCCATTGGCGAAGGTCACCAAGTGCCTCCCGCTTCCAATCGGAGACACTGTGGTGACTTTGTATCCCCAGCGGACCGTGCCGGCAGGCAGCGACTCCAGCAGAATGCGACGAAGCTCTCCTCGCGGCACCTCCGGTCGACCGCCAGTGCCGTCGTCGGGTTGATCGAGCAAGACTTTGCCTGCAATGTCGAGAACCCGCGATGCCTGACCTCCAGGGTGGATGATCTTGAGGAACTCCTCGAAAAGTCCCGCTGCCTTGAGTGCAAGCTGACCATTGTAATCGTGGATATCGAGCATTCCTCCCTGCGCTCGTGCACCAGCCGAGGCTTCCGCCTCATAAATCGTCGCTGCAATCCCGTGAAGGTGCAGCACGCGGGCAAGTGTCAGGCCGCCCAGCCCGGCACCAATAATGGTGATTGGAATATTCATCCTGAGTCCTTTCGTGGTCTGAAGTCGCTCCAAGGTCCCTCGCAAGTATCGTTATGGAACGTCGTTCCATAATGGAACAATGTTCCATAAATGTCAAGGTGCCATCAAGCTCATCCACTCGACCCCTCTCCCGAAATCCGAAGCTCTCTGTGAGCCTCCGTGCCCTCTGTGGTAAAAAAGGATCTCCCTACACCCCCTGACGCCCAACTCTCATCCTTCCGCCTTCCAAAAACTCACGCACCCTCCCCTCCAGCCAATACGACTCCCGATCCGTCCGACCCACAAATCCCACATGCCCCCCAGAAGCGGGCGTTTCCAATGTAACCCAATCACTGCTCTCCGCTTCCTCCCTCGGGAAACACTCCTCAGGCAAAAAAGGATCATTTCCGGCATTGATGATCAATGCTGGCACTGACACCCT
>JBGGMQ010000998.1:0-4133 GCA_041287975.1 Verrucomicrobium sp.
CGCTGCCTTTCTTGGTGATGCTGCCTGCCCCCGTCAGGTTGCCCGAGTAGGCGGCATCACGGTTGTTGTTTCCCAAAGTGACTGCCACGGCCTGCGGCGTACCAGCATTGTTGGCCAGGGTAAGCGCGGTCGCTCCGCTTAGCCCCCCAAAAGTGAAGGCATTGGAAACAACAGTGGAGTCAAACACCACCGCTCCGCTGCCGGTGGCCACGGTGCTGTTCTGCACCGCCAGGCTGTTGCTCAGACGCAGGGTGCCAGCGTTCACGCGGGTGTCGCCAGTGTAGGTGTTCACCCCCGACAGCGCCAGTGTGCCCGTGCCTGTTTTCGTCAGTCCGCCGTCGACGGTCGTGCCGAGTGTGGAATCGTGATTGATGGCTGCACTGATGATAAACACATTGGCGTTGAGTGTCTCGACCGTGCCGCCTCCCATTTTTACCAGGATCTGGCCCGCGACACCGTTGACTGCAGTGGTGGAGGTGTTGTTTCCGGCGAGGGAGCTGCCGTTGGCATTGACCTGGATGGTGCCGCCGTTGAGATAGAGGACACTGTTCGTATCGATGGCGTTGGCGGTGTTGGCATTCAGACGCAGAGTGCCGGCGTTGAGCTGGTGGAACGCAGTGCCCACGGTCGTGGCTGATCCGTTGTTGGACCCAAGAAAGTAGCTGCTTACGGCGAACAAGCCGCCATCCTGGTTGATGGTGACTACTGCTCCTGCTTGCTTGGAAATGAAGGCTCGCCCTGCGCCGATGGTGCCGTTTTCCTGGATGTTGATAACGAGCAGATTGTTGGCAGTGGTCACCATGTTCCAGTCACCAGTGTTGCTGAGGACACCATTGCCTCTGACAGTGACGACTGATGCAGTCCCATTGCTACCGGTCATGTTCCATCCGGGGTTGATGGATGCGTAGCTACCGGTGATATCCAGGGTGCCGCCGTTGATGTTGAATCCCAGGTTTGATCCCGTGGCAAGGCTGCCAGTGAGATGGAGCACACCGTTGCCGGATTTTGTGAAATTGCCCGCCGAGGTGTTTTCGCCGACGATGTTGGGGTTCGCTGACATTATGCCCGAGAGTGTGGCTTCAAAACCGTTGGTGTCATAAGTGAGACCGCGTCCGGGGTTGAATTGGATGTTTTTGGCAGTAGCCACATTCGCCACACTGGACTTCAAGTTGGAATTGGAAAGCACGGTGATGGAGGCCGTGGCAGTGCTCAGGCCCAGGGCGTTGGCATGCAAGAGGTCCAGGGTGCCGCCTTGCAGGAAAATAGCGCCCGTGAAGGTGTTGTTCCCGCCCAGGCCCACGGTATTGTCACCGTACTTCTCCAGCCCCACTGCAGTACCATTGTCAGTGATCACGGAATTGATTCGCAGATTGTTGCCGCTGTTGCCGTAGATCCAGAGATTGCTGCCGCCCAAAGCCCGCAGCGTTCCTCCAGTAATAGTTTGAGTGCCGTTCACTGCGCTCAAAATGCCGCCGGATTCGATGGTCAAATCTCCCGTCAGGGTCAGGATGGCGTTGCTCGCCCCGGAACCAAATCGAAGGCTCTGTGTGTTGCCTGTGCCAGACGCGGTGCCGGTGGTGATGTTTGTGTTTCTGCCGGATTCAAATGTGCTGTCGTAGCTGGGAACTGCTCCCACCTGACCGGCCTTGGCTGAGACGAAGTCGACTCCTGCATAGACTGCTCCCATCAGGATGTCATTGGCGGATCCCACGGTGCTCGCCGTCACGGTGCTGCCACCCGCTGCTGTGGGGGCATTGGTAAAACTGATCGAGGAGTTGTTGGCGAAGTTCACAAAGCCACCGGCTTCTCGTGTGTAACCCGCCCCTGCCACCGTCCCGCTGAAGGTGATTGAAGCGGCAGCACCCGCAGACGTAATGGTGTGGCCGCCGGCCTTCAGATTCAAACCTACGAAGGTCTGTGAGTTGGTGCCTGAACTCGCAGCCACCTGAACATAAGTGCTGGAGCCGTTGGTTCCCCCCATCACGAGGGTGGCTGCAGGGTTGATGCGATTGATGGTCGCTCCCAGCGAGGTTTCGCCATTGTTCAACGTGCCACCATTCACGATCAGGCTGGAAGTTCCGGAAAGGTTTCCGGTGAGGGTGAGAGCGCCGGATTTCACAGTGGTGGTACCCGTGTAGGTGTGGGTTCCTCCAAGTGTGTTGTTGGAAGTCGTGGCGAAATTGCCGCCGCCATTGATCCCCAGATTGAAACTGTTGTATGCAAGCGCGCCCACCAAAGTGAGACTGCGACCCGTGGCCAGTTCCCAGGTTTGGTTGCCGCTGAGACTGATGTTGGAAGAGAGTGCCAAGTCCTGTGTCGCACTGGTCATGTCGATGCCAATGCCCGACACGCCTTTGAGGGTGAGAGTGTTGCTCGTAATAACGATGGTACCGTTGGGATCAACGATCTTGATCTGGCCGAACGCCACGTTGGCTCCCGTACTCACAGTGGAGTTTCCTGCCGCGACACTGTTCGTCCATTGAGCGATATCCGCATCCGTCGGGACGACATTGCCCACCCATGAGCCCGTGCCATTCAGGCCCGTCGTATTGTTGTTCTTGTTAATGGTCGCACCGGACACCAGCAACGGGCTGAAGAGGAGCCCACAGAGCAGGCCTTTGGCAATAGTCGACTGCAGGCGGTAGAGGGACTGGAGGGTAGGGTAGAAGGAAGGGGCTTCCATGGAAGGGGAAGCCTAGTGAAAAGGGCATGCGCCCTCCATAGACCATTCGGTCTGATCTGTCGGTGTATCCCGGCAGAGGGGTTAATGCCCCAGGTATTTCACCACCGCTTCCGTGCGGGACTGTACATGGAGCTTCCCGTAGATGGAGTGCAGGTGCCCATGCACGGTACTGGAACTGATGCCCAACTGATGTGCGATTTGTTTGTACGGAAGTCCCTTGGACAACAGCGCCAGGATCTCCTGCTCCCGACGGGTCAGGGTGTCGACCTCACTGGAAGGGTGGGGGATCTGGTGAAAGTGACTGACCACCATGCGGGCGATCTGCATGGACATGGGAGCGCCCCCTTTTTGCACCTCCGTAATCGCAGGGATCATCTCCGTGGGAGCAGATCGCTTGAGCAAGTACCCGCTGGCTCCGGCTCGCAGGGAGTCAAAGATCTGTTGGCTGTCATCGTAAGTGGTCAGCATGACGATGAGCATCCTGGGATGAGCCCGTTTCAAGAGGGCGGTGCACTCGATGCCATTGCGCCCGGGAAGGTTGATGTCCATGAGCACCACATCAGGGAGTGATCGGGGGATCTCTCGCAGGGCTTCCTCGGCTGAGGCATTGGCACCCACGACGACGATGTCTGGATCATGCTCCAGGATCTTGCGAAACCCTTCACGGGTGGCGCGGTCGTCTTCAACGAGGGCAACGCGGGCGGGCATGAGGCTACTATTTTGCACCCTGAGGCCATGGCAACTGCAAAATCACACGCGTACCAAGACCAGGCTGGCTTTCGAAGGTGCAGGTGCCCTGCACTTCCGCGAGCCGCTCCTGCATGTTGCGCAGGCCGTTGCCGGCTTCCCTGCATATTATGGGATCGAACCCGGAGCCGTTGTCGGCGATTTCAACACGGACACCTTCCGCACTCAGTTTGGTGCTGACCTCGGCCTTCGTGGCACCGGAGTGTTTCACGAGATTATTGAGGGCTTCTTTGGCCGCGAGGAAGAGGTGGTGACGGTACTCCGCCGAGACCGGGCGGGCGGGGATTTCATCGGGCAGGTGGAGTTCGCATTCGAGGCCGGCTGAGTTCAGGAAATCAACAGCATACTGCCCCAGATAGTCCATGAGACTGCGCAGGGAGTCGTTGCGCGGATTCACTGCCCACACAATCTCATCCAGTGACGTGACGGCTCTGCGGGCGATGGCGGCCACTTCCGCGATGTGCGCAGGCGATGCCTCCGGGGGGTCCAGTTGTGCCAGCTGGCTGGTGATGGCAATCTGGGTGAGACTGGCACCCAATTCGTCGTGCATGTCCCGGGCGATGCGGGTCCGCTCGCGATCCAGGGTGGCTTGTCGCTCCACCTCTGCCATACGCAGCCGCCAGCGTCGATTGATGATGTGGCGTGCTGTCAGCACTACTGCAATGGCCGCACCCAGCAATGCCAGCCCTTCAAACCACAAAGT
>JBGGMQ010000999.1:0-5039 GCA_041287975.1 Verrucomicrobium sp.
CTGAAAATGACGTTGCCTGAGCAGGCCCCACCCAAAATCACTGGCTGAACTTCGATGAGAACGATCGCCAAATGGCTTCAGATGTAGTGAAGACCTTTTGAGGTCGATGTCGCAAAATCAAGGGCTGGAGCTGCATCAAGCTCTTGAGTCCGCCAAGTCGGGTTAAACCTCGGCTCAAACGAGAATGGCAGAGCGCAAAGTGCCAGAGAGGAATTGGTAGAGCAGGATTGCGGGCGTGCGGTGAAACTTGACCTCAAAGTCCTGACCTCTCTCCATGAGAATCATCGTGGGCCAGTGGTTCGGAGTGCCAACCATCACGAAGAATAGAGTCGCACCTTCTGTCGTGATCGCCCAAGGCAAAAGCCCTCCGGGTTCAATGGCAAACGGGAAGACAGAAAAGCCTTCCAGTCCCTCTACGGATTTTGCAAAGGCAGAGAGCATCCTTCGACCGTCGGTGACCAGATGAAGGCCTGCTTTTCTGGTGAAGGGTGAGAGGAGGTCTATTTGATCTCCGAAGCAGCATTGGCCAAAGCGTTCGACGAGAAGTTTGTATCCAAGTGGCAAGGGGGTGCTGAGTTGCTTTTCTACAGAGGCCCACCTTTTGCTATAGCCAAGTGGAGAGTGATCCACTTCAAGTAGTGCTTTCGCGGAAGCAGGGGTCATGACCATTGCAGAGAATGCTCGAATGCCCGCATCGAGTAAAGTGATTCGGGTGTTGGTAGAGAGGCACCAAGGGGGATGGCGCATACTGAACGGTTCGGACAACCGAACTACTTTTTGAGCTTCGCCGGAGAGGGCATTGGGGGAGCGCACGCATCTTGCGTGCCGTTTCCGGCATCTTGCCGGGAACATCAGGTGCGCAGGGGTGGCGACGATCTATCTTCGTTCGACTGGCTGTAGGTTCGTAGCTTGGGGAGCGCAGTCGGCCCGACTGTAGTTCTCGGCGGCCCGCCGGGAATCTCAGATTCGCTGGCGAAGTTGACGAGCAAGGGGCGTTCGACTGACCTCTGGCAAGTCGCACCCGGAGCAGTGCCAGCTGGCCGAGACAACACTCCCTAATGCAACAACGCCAATGCATGGAAGTCGGTGAGGCGTTGTCACTTCCATTGTCGCACGCGTGCCCAAACGGCCAACGGCCCTTCCGCAAGATGCAGAAGGGGGCACGCTGGAAGCGCGCGCTCCCCAATGATGAGCGGCGTGACGCCCACCCCCCTGTCACAATCCCATCCGCTACTGACATGCATGAGACACCCCCCCCAGTTCGAACCCTCATGCATGCTCTCGCCTCCACCTTCTCCCTTCGCCTACGTTGTCTCAAACCCTTTCGCTCACAGACTGTCCTCGCGCTGACTTCGTTGCTGTCCCTCGGCGCGGCCGTGGGATGTTCTGCCTCGGCCCCATCAGGTTTCTCGGCTTCGGGTTACCATGTGCGCGGGGCGAAGGTGTACTACCACGGGGGCTTTGGGATCTCCAGCCCGGTGGAGTTGACAGGGGCTGATGCGGCTTCGTTTCGCAAGCTGGATGACATCGAGCCCCGGTCCTACTATGCTCAGGACAAGTCGAACGTGTACTACTGCGGCAAAGTCATGCCAGAGGCTCAGCCCGCGACGTTCGTGCGCATGCGTAACGCGTACGCTCGCGACGCCAGGCAGGTCTACTATCAGGGCTATGCGATATCCTCCGATGCGGCGAACTTCAAGCTGCTGGACGAACTGGCCGGAAAAGACAGCCGCCGCGTGTACTGGTGTGGGCATGTCATCTCAGAAGATGCGCCGAACTTCCGCTACGTGGGACATTCCGGCGCGGTGGCTTACCATCGCGACCGTCAGCAGGTGTTTGCCAACGGGATCCGCATTGAAGGGGCGGATTCGGCCACTTTCCGCATCTTGAGCCAGACCTACAGCCGCGACTCCAAGCGCGTCTACCAACTGACCAAGCCCGTCTTTGGGGCTGACTCCAATACCTTTCAGGTTCTCACCCGCTTCTACACCAAAGACGCGAGCCAGGTGTTCTGGGATGGCAAGCTCATCGCCGGGGCCAATCCCGAGACCTTCGTCATCCTGAATGAAGACAGCCACTGCAGCCATGATGGCGTGCATGCCTACCACTGGAACAACGTGATCCGCGGCGCTGACCCGGCAACCTTCCCCGTGGGCAAGAAATGCCGCTCTTGCTGGGAAAATCGCATCGTGTTCGAAGAGTAGGCCGAGGACCCAGGCGGAGGGAAAACTTCAAACAATAAAAAGCAAACTTCAAGGAAGCTTCAAGTTTCAAGATTCAAACGAGGCGAGCCTCCGTCGAACCCCATCTTGTAAATCCTGTCTGAAAAAAGGCCTCCAAACTGGAGCAATTTTCCAAGATTGCCGTCTCCCGCCCGTCAGGCCTAGTATCGACTCCTGCACTGCCAGAAGCGCTCCCCTGTGTTGAATTCCGTTTTTCCACGGAGGTTTCACCAACGGGGCCCCCGCTTCTGGCGAAGTTGTTTCTTCGCTCTTTCTGAATTTTCCGTTTCGCACCCTTCCTCCCCGATCATGAAAACCTTTCCCCGTTCCTGGCGCTGCCTCGGTGCCTTCGCACTCTTAATACCGGTTTTTGTCTGGGCGGTCCCTTTCTCCATGAACCTTTTTGCCCAGTCAGGAGGCGGGAAAGTTCCCGTCAATCCCGTGAAGCTGATCAAAGATGCCAAGAAGCGCCTGAAGGATGGCAACCCCACCGAGGCCAAAGAGATGCTACAGCCACTGGTTGATCGACCCGTGGCAGAGACCCAGGCTACGCCAAAGCAAGTCGCCGAGGCTCTGGATCTGGCAACTTATGCCTATCACAACCTGGGCCAGTCCACGGCAGGCATTGAGGCGTTGCATGAGGCTGCTCAAAAGGTGCATCCCTACAACTGGCGGGTGTTTCAGTATTCAGCGACCCATCTGGTCAACAGTTCCCCGCACGGGAGCATGGTGGATGGCAAGTTCCAGCGGCAGAACTGGAATGGTCAGCGGGCAGAATCTTCTGATCGTGACCGGGTGCAACGTCTGGTGTGGATGGGCAAAGCAAGAGAGCTTGTCCTGAAGGATGCCGAGGCCAGCGCCGCTGACCGTGCGCTCGTGATTCTGGTGGAGGCTCAGGGCTGGGTGAGGGGACGGGCTGCCTGGGAAATGCAATCGTTGACCGATCTCAACACGCTGCCCGAAGTGGAGATCCTGGAAGGTGGGCGTGGCAAAGGGGGTGGATTTCGCGGGCGAGGCTGGGGGTGGGGAGGCAACCCGGGCAGTGATACTGGTTACCCCGTTGCTGCAGATGGAGCACCGGTTTATTTCAAAGTTCCGGCTGCTTGGGACGCTGCCGCGAACGACGGGGAGCGTTGGCGCTACCTCCTGAATCTGGCTGCGGCTACGGATCCCGCCAGCAGTGCGGAGGCGTCTTTCACCTTTGCCGGCCAGATCCAGCAGTGGCTGGATGTGACCACGCTTCGCGGGAGTTCCCTTTGGCCCCGATTGATGGAACAGGGGCTCGACAACGAGAATGATCCCACCAGGGTCCGGCAAAGCTTGGTGGACCTGCCCTCCCTGAAAACGGAAGAGACGATCACTCGCCTTGCCACGGGGGTGAAGCGGCACGCCCTGCCCGCAGACTACCGGTTCATTGAAATCTACAAGGAGCTGGGTGCCGGCACCTCAGCCTTCGCCCCCCAGGCTCTACAGGCGCTGGCTACCACCTTTGAGAACCGCCAGCAGCGCGACACTGCTGCCAGTGTGTGGAAGGAGCTCAGAGACCGATTCGGCAAAGAGGAACAGTGGAGGCTGGTCGCTGAGGCGCGTTTGGAGCAGATCGAGAGTGCCCTGGGCAAGCTGGATTCAGTCGACAACCAACCGGCGGGAAAAAACGCGAGGGTGGATCTGACTTTCCGCAATGCGGACACCGTGAACCTGACTGCCCGTCCCGTGAAAGTCGTGGAGTTGCTGGAAGCGATCAAGACCGAATACAAGGATCGAGCTGCCGGGAAAAAAGGGCGTGAGCGCAATGAGTGGACGTGGTTGCACCAGACATTTGGGTCAGTCCTGAATAGCTCGGCATCCCTGAAAACTTCGGATGCGAAGCGCTTCCTGGGTGAGCAGGTGGGGGCATGGGAGACCGGGTTGAAGCCTGCACCGCGTCATGCAGACCGTCGCATCACTTTGGAGACGACCCTTTCCAAGGCGGGCGTTTATTTTATCGAGGCCACCTTTGCCGGAGGGGGGCGCGCTCAATGTCTGGTGGAGATCACCGACCTCGTCATGCTGACCAAACCACTGCTGGGAGATTCCGGCACCCGTGGCTTCGTCATGGATGCCCTCACCGGTCGACCGGTGCCAAAGGCCGTGGTTAATGCCTTTGGCTATCGCAATCAATACACCAATGATGGCAACCGTTCCAAAGAAGTCTGGTTCACGCGGGAAGAACGCTTCAACAGTGATGACGATGGCAGCTATGTGCTGAAGAGTGACGACAACCTGTCTTACAACTGGATGCTCCAGGCGCAGGCACCGGATGGCCGGATGGCCTTCATCGGGTTCAATCAGTTTTACCGCAACTACCGGAACCAGGTTCAAGACGGGCAGCAACTGCGCCTGTACATCACCACGGACAGGCCGGTGTACCGACCCGCGCAAAAGGTTCACCTGGCGGCCTGGGCCCGCCGCGCCACCTATCAGGAGGGAAAGAGCGGCAATGAATTTGCCGGGAAGCGGTTCACCTGCCACATCAGTGACCCCCGAGGGGAGAAGCTGCTGGAGCAGCAGGTCGTGGTAGACCAGTACGGAGCTTTGTCACTGGATCTGGACCTGGGGGAAAATGCCGCGCTCGGCGTGTATAACATCAGCATCGGTGACAACCGCAATCTCGCGGGCAACCTCACTTTCCGCGTGGAAGAGTACAAGAAGCCCGAGTTCGAGGTAAAGGTGAAAACGCCGGAGAAGCCGGTACTCCTGGGTGAGCCATTCACCGCCACGGTGGAGGCCAAGTACTACTTCGGCGGAGCCGTGACGGAGGCGAAGGTGCACTACAAA
>JBGGMQ010001000.1:0-12068 GCA_041287975.1 Verrucomicrobium sp.
GTCTAGGCAGCTTTGCGCCGTTGGCGAGAGCAATTTGACGGCGGCATTTTGGAATTGCGATTTTGGATTTTGGATTTTTACCGACTATCACACCAAACACCCGCCTTCTTCCCCATCGGCCAACAGGTCATAAAACTCCCTACGATCCAGCGCCAACGCCCAATCCAAATTCACCATTTCAAAATCACAAATGCTCCCCTACTTGTCCCAGATGAAGTGCTCCAGCCGAATCCGGGTGCCTTCCTGCTTGGCAGACTCGGATCGGTCGCCTCCAGCAGAGGCAAGGCGGTCGGCCAGGCGGGCTGCAGCTTCCCATTCCTGACGGCTCTTCAGCACATCCAGGGCGGCGAAACCGGAGCGATAGAGCCAGACATACTCCTCAGGCGTCAACGCCCGGGCCAGGGTGGGGTTCAAGCAGGACTCCACCACATCGCTGCAGGCCTCCAGCGCCTCCGGCAGCTTTCCCGCCTGGAGCTGGCATTGGGAAAGGAGGAAGCCCGCCTGCCCGCGCCAAGCCCGGGTAGCCGTGGTATCCTGGGTGATGAAGGTGAAGACCTCCCGCGCCTGGTCCAGGTACTTGGGGTCCTTGCGCGTCAGAATCATGAGCAACTCCCCTTTTTCAATGAGCAGGGAAAAAAGCTCGTTTCCGGTGGGGCCGGGCTTGCTGGTCAGGAGACTGTTCACCACGGCAAGCGCATCCACTTCATTCCCCTGCCGCCGCTTGGCCAGAGCCTGCTGTCGCTGGGCTTCGCGAGCCAGCGGGCCGTTGCGGTTCACCACTTCCTCCCAGAGAGAGATCGCCTTTTCCATCCCGGCGGGGGTCAGGAGCGCCACGGCCGCCTTGCCCGCGTAGAACTGGGCCACCTCTGCATACGGCGACTCCGTCTGCTCCTCTACCAGCTCCTCAAACTGGATGCCTGCATTCGAGAAGTCCTCCAGACGGTAAAACGCCTGCGCCACTTTCATGCGTACCTGATCCCGACGCGGCGACGTTTTCCATCGCTCCAGATACCCGAGCCCTGTCTTGGCCACTACCGCGTAGGCCTCGCTGGCCTCCGCCAGCCACATGCGCGTGTAGTCGATCTTCTCCTGCCAGGCATCATCCAGATTCGGAATGGCAGAGGCCAGGTCCAGCGCCTGCTGCGCTGCCTTGGACCGCACTGGCAGATCCAGCAGGCAGAGCTCGGCCATGGCCAGGTGCGCCTCCACGGCACGGGGATGGTCCCCATGCGCCCGCACGAATTCCTGCAAGGCCGCCTCCGCCTTGGGATCATGTTGCGCCGTCAGATGCAGCGCCTTCTCCAGCAGCAGCCTCGCCACCGGGTCCTCCTGGTCGCTGGGGGATTTGTTCGCAGAGGCGGAGTCTTCATCATCTTCCCCTTTGGGAATCGCCGTCCTTAGCTGGGTCAGGCATTTCTGATACCTCGCCTGATCACCGCCGAGAAAGGCCGCCACGGCAGCATTGTAGAGGGCGCGCTTGCCCTGGACGAAATCGATGGCCGCATGCCCGGACTTCTCAAACTGCACCGAGGCCTCACGGTACTCCTTCCGCGCAAAGCGGATCAAGGCGGTCAGATAGTCCACGGTATCCTCACCACCCGTGCCGAAGCGGGTGCGCCACACGTTGGCCAGCTCCAGCACGCGCCGGTCCGCGCCCATCGTGCCGTAGAGGCTCATGAGCGAGCGCAGCGCCTCCCCTTCCCGCACGTGATTGGGGTGCAGAGCCACGAAAGTTTCAAAGAACCCGACCGCCTGTGCCGGCTGCCCGTGATCCGCCAGCCACTGGCCCAGGTAAAAGAGGGCCAGAGCATGCCGTCCCCGCGGCTCTGGCATGGCCGACCACGCGATCAGGCGGTCCCGCGCATCCGTCTCCTCCGGTGGGTTCACATCCAGCAGCAAGGCAAAGGCCTGCTCATAGTAGCGGCTCTCCGGAGCGTGCTCGAGGAAACGCACCAGCTCCCGCTCCGCCGTGCGCTGCCGCCCCTGGCGGGCGTAGGCCTCCGCCAGTCGCACGGTTGCCGCATCCTGCAGATCCTTGTCCTGCGTGATCAGGGGCAGGATACGCCGCAGCAGAATCTCCGCCTGCTTGCCGTCGCCCGTCTTCAGCCAGGCACAGGCCTTGAGGAACTCCGTCTCCACATCCTTCCGCTCCATGCCGAAACGCCGCAGGACGTTCGGAGCCCGGTCCGCCAGGATCTCTGACTCATTCCAGTACATGAAGGCCGCCCGTGCCACCTCGGGATCTTTGGCTTCCATCAATTCCTTGAACTCTTTGCGCCCCGGGATCTCACGCCCCTCGGCAATGAGCACCTGCCCCAACGCCATGCGCGCCTCATTCTGATACTTCGTATTCCCCGCCAGCGCCGTGCGCAGCGCCTCCTCCGCCTCACGAAAACGGTGCTGCAGGATGAAGCACTGGGCCTTCCAGAAGGTAGCCTCCGGCACTTTGAAGAGAGACAAGGCCAGCAACGCCTTGGGCACCTGCCGGGCCCGCACCAGGGCATCCACCATGCGCTCGCTCAGGGCGGCCTCATCCTGGCGGCTCAGAGCCACAGACTTGTCATTGAGCAACCGCTCCAGCTTCAGCGCTGCCACTTCGTGCAGTTCCTCCTTGGAGGCACGCAAGGCTGCCTGGTACTCCGCACGGTCCACCAGAGCCACCGCCCCGGCTTTGTCGCTGTCTTTCTCTTTCTCTTTCTCCTTCGCCTTGTCCTTGGCGCGGTCCTTCTCTTTGGCCCCTGGAGCCGCCACAAGAGTCGCTCCACCCAGCAACAAGCTCATCCCCATCACGAAGACGGGACGAAGCAGCAGCCGGGAGGGAGAAAAACGCATGTCACAAGCTTAGCGGGCACTCGCAGAACTTCAAACCTTCCTTACAAATGCGGAGTTCGGAATGTGAATTGCGGAAGGGTTGGGTAAACACGCGTCAGCGACTGGGGTGCGACCACGCCAGGAGTCCGAAACATGCGCCAGCGTCATCTCATGTCTTGCGTCTTGTGTCTTCAAGTCTTGTGTCTGCCGCGAAGCGGCTACTGCACCCTAAACACCACTTCCACTTCGTACTCCCCCGTCCCATACGCACGAGGCAGCGGCTGCACCAACCCAACCACTGAAAGCGCCGAGACAATGGACGAGTCCAGGCGGTCATTGCCCGAGGGTTTGCGAAAGACCCGCTTCATCACCCGGCCATCCCGGTCCAGCACCACGGTCATGATGGCCTCGCGCTCGCCTGCCGGCAGTCGCACAGCAGGGGCCACCCAGTGCTTCATGAGGAGCTGGCGCAGACGTGCATTCAGAGTCTCCAGCGCCTGCTCCACTTCCCCGACGGTCTCCGCATCCCTGCCCTTCCCCACGGCATAGCCTGGCAGTTGCAGGAGATTCAGCACCGTCTGGTCGGCAGACAGCTTCACCCTGGCAACCCGGGTCACCTGCACCACTTTGCGCTCTTTGGGAGGGATGGCTGAAACCGGGGCTGAAGGTGTAAAGTCGCCCGGGCGGAACCACTGCTCCTGAGGCGGACCCGTTTCACGGCTCCCCCCTTTGAAGATCACCCACCCGAGGGCGATCAAAGCGTTGCCCAGCAGCACCGCCATGAACACCCGGGCAGTCATGCTGGCAGAGCGCGAACTCATGGCTCAGGAATGAACTCCAGGGCGGTCTGCGGCACGCCCGCCTCCTTCAGATCCTGCATCACCTTCATCAGTACGGGCAGCGCCAGATCCCGCGGAGCCCGCACCCGCACCGCCGGCAGGCCGTCGACCGTACGCAGCCCACCAATCTGGTCGGGAAGTTCCTCTGCCACAAAGGTGATGCCCTTCAGCGTGGCGTACCCGTCTGCCTCCAGGCGCAGATCCACCACATCCACCGGCTTTGACAGCGGGGCAGGGCGGGCGGCCTTCTTCCCGCCCCCAGGGGATCCCACCGTGGCCCCCGTGGCCAGGATCACCACACCCAGTAACAAGGCAAAGAGCCCCAAGGCACGCCCCAGCGGACCCACCCCCACGGGGGCAGGCTGCATTGACCCAGAACGCTGGAGAAAAACACCCATGAAAGAGGAACAGGAAACAATTTAGCAGGCAAACCAACAGAGCAAAGTCAGCCACACCCATCTCATCTGATGCGCGCTACCTCCCAATGACAGGCATGGCACGTGTCGTATCGGAAGGCGGCAGGCTGAAGGTCGGCCCATCCGTCCCCACCATGGAGTCCAGACTCGGCAGTGACTCCAAAGGTTTCCGGTGGTCCACAAAGGCCCGGTCAAACTGCGCCGCCAGTTCCACAGAAAAGTCACCCACCTCCTCACGGGCGCGCCACACACGCTCCACCAGGGCATTGTGCCAGATCATGAGCGGGATGAAGAGCAGCACCGCCAGCCCCATGGGCAGCACGGCACCCACCAGCAGCATTGTACCCGGCACCGCCGTCCCCGTCAGCAGCACACCCGCCAACGTCCCCAGCAGCCCCACATACGGCAGTGCGTTGACTCCTGCACCGCCAAGGTTCGAGCCCAAATCCCGCCCCATGCTCGCCGCCGTTCTCTCCTGAACCTTCCGCACGGAGTCCATCTGGCTGGGCGTGATGCGCCCGGCCGCCCTCAGCCGCATGGCAAAGTTCTTGTCCAGCGTGTCCGCCCCCATCAGGTGGAAGGCCAGCTCCCGTGAGGAAACGACATACACCGCATGCTTTGGCGAGTTCGCAAAGACCAGCTCGTCCTGGTACACCTCCAGGCTGTGAGATGACTCCTGGTGCGCCTTGAGAAACTCCTCATCTGCGGCCGCCGCACGCTGCAACTGCACCGCACTGCCCAGCAGGCGGGCCCAGCACACGATGGCCCAGGCTGTCACCAGCCCGCAGACGATGAGGGTGGGCAGGCTCAATTCCTTGGGGAGACTTTCCACTCCCAAGCCCACCGCAGCCAACGGCGTCTGGACCAGGAGATACACAGCAGGATGAGGCATGGGATTGGGATGCTAACGTAGAAACTACACCTGTCTTCGAAAAATTCGGCACACCAGGCTCACCACCCTAAGCATTTGCTGTGACAGGTGTCAGTACAAATAGCAGGCCGGACCAGAGTTTGGCTCGTATCAAGTCGGGGTGGTTCACTCCCCATACGGATACTTATGAAACGTTGGTCTCTTCATGTTGCGACATTTGGTGGCACCGAGGTGCGCATTCACGCCACCTTCCTTCTCCTTCTTGCCTGGATCGGCCTGCTGGCCATGCGGCAGGGCGGCGGCGCAGCCGCGATAGAGGCAGTGGCCTTCCTCGCAGTCATGTTCCTCTGCGTGCTCCTGCACGAGTTTGGCCACGTGATTGCCGCCCGACGTTATGGCATTAAAACGCCGGATGTCACCCTGCTGCCCATCGGCGGCCTGGCTCGACTGGAGCGCATGCCCACGAAGCCCCAGGAGGAGCTCGTGGTCGCCATCGCCGGCCCCGCAGTCAATATTGCCATTGCGGGACTCCTTTTCCTCTGGACCCGCATCGTGCCCACACCCAGCCTGGCCTTTGACATGGTGGAGGGCCCCTTCGCCGTACGCCTCATGGTGTGGAACCTCATCATGGTGGCGTTTAACATGATCCCCGCCTTCCCCATGGATGGTGGTCGCGTTCTTCGGGCAGTGCTGGCACTCTTTCTCGAATATGGCACCGCCACTCGCATCGCTGCCACCATCGGACAGACCTTTGCTGTCCTCGGCGCAATGATTGCCCTGTTCATCACCGGCAACCCCCTGCTCGTCATCATCGCCGTCTTTATCTTCCTCAGTGCTGGCCAGGAGGCTGCCCACGTGACCGAGCGGGAGGCCATCCAGGGTCTCAAAGTACGGGACGCCATGATCACTCACTTCACCCATCTGCGTGAGGATGCCGTGTTGAAAGATGCCGTGAAACTCCTGCTCAGCGGATCTCAGCAGGACTTCCCCATCGTGGACTGGCAGGGGGCCTTCGTGGGCATGCTCACACGCAACACACTCATCTCCGCCCTGGACACCCACGGCCCGCAGCATCCCGTGCTGGAAGTGATGGAGAAGTGTGAGGTCCCTCTGGATCCGCGCCACCCTCTGCCAGATGCCATAGACCACCTGCGCGCCAGTGGCTCCCCCGCCCTGCCCGTCGTGCACCCCGTGGATGGCAGCCTCGTCGGTCTGCTCACTGCGGAAAACGTGGGTGAAATGCTCATGGTGAGAGCGGCCCTGGCCCGTCGCGAGAGCGCCATTGGCCCGCGCACGGCTTGACAAAATTGTCTCCTATTGCCACCGCCGCACCGCATATTCCCGGTGGACATGGCGTTTTTCCTGCGCGACAAACTACCCGCATCTTGCCAAGCAAAGATTCCTTTGCTTATCTTAACTACTAACGACATTCAATGGACGACCTTATCATCTCCCAGATCATCGGACGCGAAGTCTTGGACTCGCGCGGCAACCCCACGGTGGAAGTGGACGTGTACCTCGAAGGCGGCGCCATGGGCCGCGCCGCCGTCCCCAGCGGAGCCAGCACCGGTGAGCACGAAGCCCTCGAACTGCGCGACGGAGACAAAGGCCGCTATCTCGGCAAAGGCACCACCAAGGCTGTGGCGAACGTCAATGACGTGATCGCTGAGCACATCGAAGGCCTCCTGGCCAACGACCAGGTCGGCGTGGACAAAGCCATGCTCGCCCTCGACGGCACCAGCACGAAGAGCAAGCTCGGCGCAAACGCCATTCTCGGCGTCTCGATGGCCGTTGCCAAGGCCGCTGCCAGCGCCTTCGGCCAGCCTCTCTACAAGTACCTCGGCGGCCCAAATGCCAAGGTCCTCCCGGTGCCGATGATGAACATCATCAACGGTGGTGCCCACTCGGACGCCCCGATCGACTTCCAGGAATTCATGATCATGCCGAAAGGCGCCCCCACCTTCCGCGAAGCCCTTCGCTACGGTGCCGAGGTGTTCCACGCGCTGAAGAAGATCCTTCACGACCGTGGTCTGAGCACCGCTGTGGGTGACGAGGGCGGCTTCGCCCCCACGCTCAACAGCGCTGACGACGCCCTCGCGGTGATCGCCCAGGCCGTGGACAAAGCTGGCTACAAGCTCGGTGAAGACATCTTCATCGCCCTCGACGTCGCTTCCAGCGAGTTTTTCGTGAAGGACACTGGCAAGTATGTCTTCAAGAAGAGCGACAAGTCCGAGCGCGACGCCGCAGGCATCGTCTCCTACTACCAGGAGCTTCAGAAGAAGTACCCGATCATCTCCATCGAAGACGGCTGCGCCGAAAACGACTGGGCCGGTTGGAAGCAGCTCACCGACGCCATGGGTGCCAACACCCAGCTCGTGGGTGATGACCTCTTCGTCACCAACGTTGAGTTCCTTCGCAAGGGCATCGACCTCGGCGTGGCCAACTCCATCCTCGTGAAAGTGAACCAGATCGGCTCCCTTACCGAGACCTTCGACTCCGTCGAGCTCGCCCACCGCTACGGCTACACCGCCGTGCTGAGCCACCGCTCCGGTGAGACCGAAGACTCCACCATCGCCGACCTCGCTGTCGCCACCAACTGCGGTCAGATCAAAACCGGCTCCCTCAGCCGCTCCGACCGGATTGCAAAGTACAACCAGCTTCTCCGCATCGAGGAAGAGCTGGGTGACCACGCCATCTACGGTGGCAAAATGAAGGTCTAATCCGACCTCTCACCTCAGACCCGTTTACCAGCCCCACCATGCCTGAAGAGGAATTCGGCTACGACGATCCTTCCACGGATCGGCCGAATTTCCTGACCCGGCTGGTGAGGCTGAATCGTTATTTGCTCGCCCTCCTGGTCATCCCGGCGGGCGTCATCTACTTCCGCCCCCCGCTCAAGGAGCAGGAGGCAGCCCGGCATCGTCTGGAGGAGCTCACTGCCAAGCGGGACATCCTCAAGGCGGATGCCACCCGGCTCCAGACCAAGCTGGAGCTCATCAAGACAGATCCCGAGTATCTTGAAACCATGGCCCGCGACCGCCTCAATCTGCAAAAGGATGGCGAGATCATCCTGAGGTTCGAGGACCCATGACAGGGAATGGTGTCGTGAATGGTCCCACTTCCGGCAGGCACAGTGCCCTTAGCCAGATTAGACCAGACTCGACTGACCAGCACGCCCGATCCCGATCCCGCCCCCACCCCCAGACATTTCTTCCGCGAGGCAATGCCCATCCGCATCTTTGACCGCTACATCTGGCGCCAAGTGGCGTCCTCCACCCTGACTGGCGTGCTCGTTCTCACGGGCGTGATGGTGCTGGGCAACGTCTTCAAGGAGATGGAGCGTCTCCTGGGTGACACCACCGCCCTGCCCCTGCTGGCAGTGGCGCAGTTCATCCTCTATGTTATTCCCTACTCCCTGATCTTCACGATCCCCTGGGCCCTGCTCACCGCCATCCTGCTCGTCTTTGGGCGCATGAGTGCGGACAATGAGATGACCGCCCTGCGCATGACCGGGACGTCCATGACGCGCATCTGCACCGCCGTCTTCATCCTCTCCGGCCTCATGGCCTGCGTATGCTATGGCGTGAATGTGGAGCTGGCCCCTCTGGCCAAGACCAAGATCAAGCGCCTGTTCTACGACCTCGCCCTCGACGATCCCGCCGTGCTCTTCCAGCCCGGCAAGGTCCTCGACCGCTTTCCCGGCTACCGCATCTTCACCCAGGAGCGCGACGGTAAACAGCTCAAGAACGTCGAGATCATCCAGACCAACCTCGGTCGTGCCGAGCGTTACATCCGTGCCAAACGCGCCGAGGTCGTCGTCACCCCTGGCGTCACGGACTTCCAACTCCATCTGCGCAATGCCACCGTGGAAACCGGGGGCGGCGAAGCCGATGCCGCAGCAGCAGGTGCGGAGGTCAACATCTTGAACGACCTCCAGTTCGTCTATCTCGGGGACACCGCCATCACCTTCCCCATGAGCAAGCTCAAGGAGAAGACCGAACGCGTCACCAGCAGCATGAAAGACACCGGTGCCCTGTGGAGTGAAATCACCACTGGCATCAGCAGCGTGGACGGCCAACCCTTGAGCGAAAAACTCGTCTCTGTGTCCCGCACAGAGCTCAGCATGCGCTACAGCTTCTCCCTCGCCGCCGTCGTCTTCACGTTGGTCGGCATCCCACTTGGCATTACCGCCCAGCGCCGCGAGACCTCCATCGGCTTCGCCTTGAGCCTCATCGTCGCCGTGTCCTACATGGTCTTTGTCATCTTCGTCAACGGCCTCAACGAACGTCCCAGCGTGTACCCGCACCTGCTGATGTGGGTGCCGAACCTGATCTTCATTGCCGTCGGCGGCAGGATGTTTTACAAGCTGAACCGGAGGTAGGGGCTGCGGAGCAGGAGCGGAGAGGCCAACGAAGCCCAAAGGAGCGCCATGCTTTAGCTTGGCTCAGATCGACTTGGATAGCGCGATGTCAGGCTAAAGCCCTGACACTACTTTGCTGACGCCCATCACCCACGCATCCTCGCGCCCCTGCACGAATAAGCCAACCGGAGCAAAACGAAGAGACATGGCACGGCCAAACGCGTCCTTGCCCGCGAAGAGCGTCAGGGATGCCGAGTACTGAACGGTTGGGACAACCGAACTACTCCCGAATCTATCGCCACACCGATTGCCCTATCATCCCGCACCGCCCCTCTTCACCTTCCACTAAACCCCACTCCACCATGAACAACCTTTCCCATCTCCCTGGCCTCGCCGCAGTCTCCCGCATCCTCTTCCTCGCCACTCTAGCCTTCTCGCTCTCCCTCACCACCGCCCAAGCCGGCGAGCTCTCCGCTGACGACACCAAAGCCATCCTTGCCCGGGCGGAAATGGTCAAGGTGGCCTTCGACAAGGGAGACACCGACACCATCGTCAAGCTCACCCACCCTGCCATCTTCAAGCTGACCAATGGCAAGGAAGGCTTTGAAAACATCACCAAGCAGGCCACGACCATGATTAGTTCCATGGGAATCAAGATCCTGGAGTCCTCCATGGGGACACCCACGAAAACCTACACCGCTGGAGCCTCCACGGTGACCTTTGTTCCCCGGACTTCGGTGATGAGCCTCAAAGACAAAAAGATCCGCACCATCGGCTACCTCATTGCCATCAAAGGCGGCACCGAGGCTCCCGACTGGCTCTTTCTCGATGGTGCAGGGCTTCGTGGCAAACCTGGCCTTCTAAAGACACTTCTCCCCGAGCTTCCAGACGACGTGAAGCTTCCCGAGAACAAGGTCGAACCTGTCTCAGAATAAGTATTACCCTCTCTCAGAGCGCCTTGTACCGACGCGCTTTCCAGTACGCGGCGAGGTGATAAAGGATGCCGCAGCTGGAGTTCTGCAGATAGTCAGTTTGCAGGATCACTCCACGCAGCAACTCCTTCTGCTCCTCCGCCATCGAGGGGGCATCCACCATCAAGGGGATGACGGCAGACTCCCCAGCCTCCCGGGTGAGATGCCAGATCTCGCGATACGGTCCCCATTGGGGGTTCATATACCCTTTCTGGTCCTTCCACTCCTTCACCAGACGCCAGTTGGGGCCAAGCATGCGCATTTCCTCAGGCGTCTTCTTCGCAATTCCTTTCACCGTGTAGGCCAGACGACGGTCCGCCAGCGAACTCACATGCTTCATCGTAGCCAGGATCGCGCCCTTCAGCTCCTTCTCGGGTTCGAGCGCATAAAGCAGCTCCAGTGAGGACTGCATCTGCAGGAGGGCATACGCGGGCTTGTTCTTGTCTGGCGTGGCCGATTGCGCCACCGCATCCGCCACGTACTTTCGCCACAACTGCCGGTAGCGGTCATCCCCGGTCACCTCCCACGCCGCAGCATAGATCATGGGAAGACGCGCGGCCTCATGGGCCTGGACATTCCACATGCGGCAGATGCCCAAGGGGCACCGCTGCCCGTCGGCGCGGCAAAAGTCATAGTCATTCTCCGGCGTGACAAACGCGATCATGCGATCCGCGACGGCAGCGAGAATGCCCCGGATTTCGACCTTCTTCGCTTCGTCCACGAGAGGACTGTGGTAGTATTTCCACAAACCATGCACGAAGTGCGTGTACTGGTCGCGGGAGGAGTTGATGTAAACACTCTTGCGATCCTCCGGACACACATTGCGGGCCACGAACCCCGGCACGCCGTGGACAGTCACACAGAGACGCATGCCGCTGAACACTTGAGTAGCCCTTTGCCGCAACTCCTCCTCCCCCGTCACCGCAAAGCGATCTGACAGTATGCTCAGCATGGCGCCGCCCAGGATCATGCCATCCTCCATGCCGGTGCTGTAGCCGCAGGGATTCGGGTACTGCCGCCGGACCTCCTCCGCTGTGGGCAGATGCCCCTGCTCCCTACCTGCCTCATAGCTGCTCAGGTAGTCCATGAAGGTCTCCACATCCTTCTGGAAAAAGCGGTCCCAAGTGACCTGCCACGCCTGGTTCATCTTCCCCTCAAGCACAGCCGTAGGGGGCTCGGCGCCAGGGGCGATCGAGAAGGTCAAAACAAGGGTGGCGAAGAGGGCGAGAGCAGCTTTCATAACGCAGAGAATCCGTCACACGCCTAAACGTGCCGGAAATCGCTTTTCACTCAGTGAGGGGCAGACAGATTCGCTCACTTCACCTCTTCAGCTTTTTCCACGAACCAACGATCAAGCTCCAGCGCGAGGCTTTCGTCATTGAGATTGTAGTTGCTGTAGGCGGGCTCCTTGTCCTTCTTGGTGTCCCAGGGTACCAGGGTCAGCCGGTACTTCCTGCCCACCGCAAAGTTTGCCGAGGGCTGCACCTGCTTGTCCTTGAAGGTCCACTGGACACCGAGCACCTGCTTGGCAGACAGCGTGCCGCTCACGACGTTTTCAATGTCATAGGTCGCCGTATGCAAAGCATTGGTGTAGGGCGTGCCATTCACCTCCTGGTTCGCTGACTTCTCGGTCAGCTTCGCTTCCACCACCACCACCTCAGCAGTTGACGGTGCCACCACAGTAGGCTCCCCAGCGCCACCCGCATCCTTCTTCGGCTCGCTGAACTTCACCCGGGCCCAAGTGATGTTCGAGGCCCGCGCCGCATTGGTGGAAAGCAACACATCGCGAGCCGCGATCAC
>JBGGMQ010001001.1:0-4174 GCA_041287975.1 Verrucomicrobium sp.
GGACTGCGACCAGGATGCCGTGATTCTCAAAGTGGAACAGCTAGGCGGTGGCTGCTGCCACACCAAGGCCCCGACGTGTTTCTACCGGAAAGTGGACCTCGCCAATGTGAGCGACGGCGTGGTGCCGCTGGTGAAGGGGTAGTCGAAGGCCCGGCGATGCTTTGGAGCCCGTTGTCGCGGTGTTGAATTTTCGAGCCTGAAAGGTCCAAATTGGTCTAACCCAAGGGCAAAAGACCACGACGTACACGGAGAACCTGAGTTTGGACCTGTTAATCAGGATGCGTCCTGAAGGGAAGTACTGGCTTTAGCCAGGTGTCAGGGGTGTTGGCATTGTTCACGCCCCCACCGTACTGGTACACTTGGAGCACAAACACCCAGCTATCCAAAATCACCGTTCCTGATCTCAACGGTTTTTTCATCCCTGAATGGGATGGATACCACAGCCCAAGGTTGCCGAGCCTTAAGCGAGGCTACCTTGGGTACCCGCGATTCAAAACGTCAGGTGTGGATGCCGATCCAATTTCCTTTTACCTCGGGACACGGAGAACCCCCACGTTAAAAACGCCAGACAATCCCCTCGACGTCGGGAACTTCCGGATAGGCTTGCGTGGGAGGCCGGTCGATCAACCGGCCAGCCAGCCACTGAACGAGTGGGACACTCGAACTACCTTCTTAGCAGCCGCATCATCCCGGCGTACTGCCAGTGATGACCACTGGGGTGCCAACCTCAACAACGTTGTAGAGGATCTCGGCCATCTCTGCAGGCAGGCGGATGCAGCCGTGGGAGGCTGGTCGGCCTGGGTTTGGGATGTGGCCGGCATGCATGCCCATGCCATAGCCGGTGAGGCGCATCCAGTGGGGCATGGGGGCACCGGCGAAGCGGCCGCCCGCTGGGATGGATTCACGACCACTGCGGGCATCGCCATCGATGACATCACCACTGGCATCCTGGATCACCCCCCAGGTCCCAGAGTACTTGTCTTTGATCTTCTCCATGATGCGGTACTTGCCAGGAGAGCTGGCGCGGCTGCCTTTGCCGGAGGCCAGATAGGTCCAGCCCGCGTACTGGCCACCTCGATAGATGTAGGCCTTCTGCTCATCGAGCACGATTTTCACCGCAACGGAGCCTTCCATGTCCGCACCATTCCACTCAAACAACACGGGTTTCGGCGGCGTCTGAACCTGCGGCGGCGGGGTCGGTTTGGAAGCGCAAGATGAGAACACCCCTGCTGCCAACAGCAAAGTACAAGCACCTAACTGTCTCGCGACCACCTTCCAAACACGTTGAGCCATAGGTGAAACTCTAGCGTTTTTCGTACCCAATGCCAACGTGAAAAAAACCTCATCCGGTCAACCAGAGCCCGGCGATTTGTGACAGGGTTCGATGCTTCTGTCACGCTTGCCCGCGAGGCACCCATCGTGCCCGGCGATTCTGATTGCACAGGTGCCTGCCCCCTCCTAAAACGGACTGCTCCCCTCTTTTCACTCCCAGCCTGAAATACCACCATGAAGATTGTCCGCTACCTTGACCCCCTCGACCTGATCCGCCATGGCGTCCTGCAAGACGACGGCTCGATTGTACTTCTGGAAGGTGATGTCTACGGTGAACACCGCGCCTCCAGCACTCCGGCGGAGGTTCAGAAGCTCCTGGCTCCCGTTGCCCCGGTGGCGATTGCCTGCATCGGCCTGAACTACAGACACCATGCGGCAGAAAGTGGCGCCCCCATCCCGCAGTGGCCCGTGTTGTTTCACAAGTCCGTCTCCGCCGTGCAGAATCCTGGGGACGCCATCGAGATCCCCACCAAACTGGCCAGCCACCAGGTCGACTACGAGTGCGAACTTGCCATCGTGATCGGCAAACGCTGCAAGAATGTGAGCAAGGAAGAGGCGCTAAGCTACGTGCTTGGCTACACCTGCGCGAACGACGTGAGCGCCCGCGACTGGCAGAAAGACTGGGGTGGCAGCCAGTGGTGCCGCGGGAAGACGTTTGACACCTTTTGCCCGCTCGGCCCGTGCCTGGTCACCGCAGATGAGATCCCCAATCCCAATGCCTTGCAGATCAAGACAGTCGTCAATGGCGAGGTCCTTCAGGACTGGAACACCAGCGACATGATCTTTGATGTGCCGACCTTGATCGAGTTCCTGAGTGGAAGCACCACATTGCTTCCTGGAACCGTCATCCTCACCGGGACCCCTCACGGCGTCGGCATGGCCCGCAATCCCCCACGCTGGTTGAAAGAAGGCGACGAAGTGACCATCGAGATCGAGAAGATCGGCAAACTGACCAATCCAGTGAAACTGGAAGAGGTGTGAGTCGAGCCGAATGATGCCAGCAGGTTCTGTGAGTCCACCGAATCCAATCACAAAAAAACCAGCGCGGGATTCGCGCTGGTTTTTTTGTGATTGGGTGAGGCGGCCTTTCGATGGACCAGACTAGGCCTTCAATTCGTCGCCCGTCTTCGCATTCGCGATCAGGAACTGCTCGCGGGTGTAAGAGGGATCCGTGCGGAAGGTCATACGGGCCTGGTACTTGCGCTCCAGTTCCACCAGGATCTGGTCATCCGAGGTCCGCAGGCGCTGCATCACATCAGGATGGATCACGACCAGCACGTCGCGATCATTCTCTGGCAGACGGGACATCACCGAAGTCAGGCGGCGCTGCAACTCCACACTCATGGTGAGGGGGGTCTTGATCTGGCCATGCCCCTTGCACTGCGGGCACTCCTCGTACATGGCGTCGCTCAGGCTCTCGTGCAGGCGCTGACGGGTCATTTCCATGAGCCCGAACTGGGAGATGGGTAGGATCTGCGTCTTGGCCTTGTCACGCTGGGTGTGGTCGATCATGGCCTTGTACACAGACTGCTGGTCCTTGCGACCTTTCATGTCGATGAAGTCCACCACCACGAGACCGCCCATGTTGCGCAGTCGAAGCTGGCGGGCCACCTCAGCAGCGGCCTCCATGTTGGTGTCCAGAATGACTTTGTCGACGTTGTTGCCGGAGCCCTTGTTGCGGCCGGTGTTCACGTCGATGGAGATGAGCGCCTCAGTCTGGTCGATCACAATGTAACCACCACAGCGCAACCAAACCTGCCGGTAGAATGCCGAGTCGATCTGCCTCTGGATGTTGTACTTCTCGAACAGGGAGCCAGGTCCCGGGAAGAAGTTGATGCGACGCTGGGCGCGACGCGAAATAGGAGCCACAAGCTCCTTCATGCGCTGCACCACGGTCAGGTCATCGCACACGATTTCATCGAGGTCTTCCGTCAGGAAGTCGCGCACTGTGCGCTCAAACACATCCGGCTCTTCAAAGCAGCAGACAGGTGCCTTCTGCGTATCACGGCGCTCAGCAATGTCCTTCCACTGCTCCACCAGGATGCTGAGGTCACGCACGATGTGACGAGCGCGTTTGGCGGAGGCCTCCGTGCGCAGGATCACGCCCATGCCTTCAGGGAGGCTGAGTTTTTCGATGATGCGACGCAGACGGAGACGCTCTTTCGGATCGTCAATCTTGCGGGAAATACCGCACGAGTCGTTGAGCGGCATCAGCACCAGCAAACGTCCCGCCAGGGAGATGTTCGTGGTGACACGCGGGCCCTTGTTGCCCACGGGCCCCTTGGTCACCTGCACAAGGATCTCTGAACCCACGGGATACAGGTCAGGAATATCCTTGGCCGTGATGGCCTTCTTCTTCTTGCCACTGGGACCGCGATTGATCTCTTCCATGCCCGCGTCGAGCGCCGCCGGGATGGCATCCCAGAAGTGCAGGAAGGCATTTTTCTCCAGACCAATGTCAATGAACATGGCTTTCAGACCCTGCTCAATGTTCTTGATCCGGCCCTTGTAGATACTGCCCACCAGGTGAGTGGTGCCTACCCGTTCCACGGAGTACTCCTCCAACACGCCACGCTCCAGCAGAGCCACACGGTTTTCGAGTTTCTCGCAGTTGATGACAATCCGGGTACCACTATTCACGTCCTTGTGTCCGGTAAAAAACTCCTTGATGCGTTGCACAAATCCCAAAGCCATAAAAATGAAGATAAATTGCTAAAATGGAACCCACAAGGTTATCCGTCTCTCCCGAAGATTCTTCTCAGGAAATTGGCGCGACGAGGTGGGGGTGAATCGTTGTTTTTCAGTTTTGAACCTTCAGCGTCGGGTTCATCACGAATGGTGG
>JBGGMQ010001002.1:0-4280 GCA_041287975.1 Verrucomicrobium sp.
CGGCATGCTCGATCTGGTGATCGGCGGAGCCAGAGACCTGCGCCGTACCCTGCCGCAAAACGACCAGCACAAGCTGGACGAGTATCTGGACAGCGTCCGCTCTCTGGAGCGCCGCATCGCCGCCATCGAGTACCGCCAGAAGGAGGCCGCGCTCGAGAAAGCCGGCGTCAGCACCCGCAGGCGCAACGACTCTGATTCCCCGCCCATCGAGATCAAAATTCCCGAAGGCGACGCCCGCAGCGAGTACATGCAGGTCATGTGCGACCTGAACGTGCTCGCCTTCCAGACCGACACGACGCGAGTCAGCACCTATATCGGCTCCACGCCCAACGGCGTTTCCTATCCGGAGCTGGGGTTCAAGGACGAACACCACTCCCAGACCCACCACAACAACCAGGCCGACAAGGTCGGGAAGGTGGCCGCCATCACGGCTTTCAACATCTCCCAGTTCGCTCACATGGTGAAGAAGATGGCCAGCCTGAAGGAGGGGGACGGCACCCTGCTGGACAACTGCATCATGATGTGGGGCTCCGGCCTTGAGGACGGCAACAAACACGCTCGCGAAAACCTGCCCTTCATCATCGCTGGCAAAGGCGGGGGCACCATCAACACTGGCCGCTTCCTCGCCGATACGAAGGGGAATCAAGGCGACCTGCTGGGAACGTTGCTTACCTGCGCGGGTGTACCACTGGACCGCCCGATTGGGATCGCGACCAAGCAGATCACGGAGATACGGGCATAAACGGCTGCGACACGGATGCCTGTGAAGCCCATCCCTCTCATTGAAGTGAAGGGCGCGAGAATTTCACCACGGGTGCGAGTGCGACTTCATGGCCATGCTCAGGTGCAGCATCAATGCATCTTAGTTTGATCCATGGACAGCCTGTGGAAAACACGAGCGGCAACCCCCTGCTTACGCTGACTTTTGGACCTCGCTGTCCCGCGTAGTTTTGTCCAAACAGGTTCTAATACAAGCCGGGATCTGTGGTTTTAGTTACAGTCACTGCTGAGGCGATCCCGCCCATCCAAGCTGTGGCCGTATTCCCGCACCCTCCACCTCGGCCTTATGAAACTCCGCTCTCTCCTTCCGGCCACTTTTCTTCTGTTATCTGCAACCTTCGCCACGGCCGCGAAACCCCTCAAGATCTTCATCCTGGCAGGCCAGAGCAACATGGAGGGCCACGCGAAGGTGGAGACTTTCGACTACATTGGGGATGATCCGGCGACGGCTCCGCTGCTGAAGCAGATGCGGACTGCAGATGGCAAACCCTCGGTCTGTGATCACGTGTGGATTTCGTATTTCACTAGCAACGGAAACACCCATGGAGAAGGATCGGGGAAACTCACCGCGGGCTACGGATCGCGGCAGGATCCTGCGAAAGACGGAGGCAAAATTGGGCCGGAGTTCACCTTCGGCCTGACCTTGGACAAAGCGCTCAATGAAACCGTGCTTGTCATCAAGACCGCCTGGGGTGGCAAGTCACTCTACTACGACTTCCGCTCGCCGAGTTCCGGCGTCTATCAACGCACCGCCAGGGACATTGAGAAGGGTGAAAATCCCGAAGCCCAATGCGGAGAATACTACCGGCTCATGATTGGACACGTGAAACGCGTGCTGGCCGACATCAAACGTGTCTGTCCGGTGTACGATGAAAAGCAGGGCTACGAGATTGCCGGGTTTGCCTGGCTTCAGGGCTGGAATGACATGGTGAGCCGGGATGTTTATCCCATCCCCAAACAAGGCGATGCGACACCGCGGTTCTCCAACTACAGCCTTTGGCTGGCCAACTTCATCCGCGATGTCCGCAAGGATGTTGGCGCCCCGAAGATGCCCTTTGTGATCGGTGTCATGGGCGTGGGCGGTGCCAGGCCCAATGAACATGTTGCCGCCTTCCGAGAAGCCATGGCGGCTCCGGCAGCATTGCCGGAATTCAAAGGGAACGTGACGGCCGTCCAGACGGCACCTTTCTGGTCTGAGGAGCTCGGAGCCATCGCCGACAAACGCGATGAAGTGCGGCAGATGGGTTATTACCTGAAAACGAAGAGCGCCAAACACGCGAATGCGGATGGTTCGATGAATGAGGCGCAGCAGCGCGATTATCTGAAGCAGTTTGAAGCCAGACTCATCTCACCCGCTGAAGAAGCCTTGTGGAAGCGGGGTGCCTCCAACGCAGGCTACCACTACCTTGGCTGCGCCAAGACCTTTGCCCTCATGGGTAGAGCCTTTGCCGAGACCTTCATCAGACCGATTGCCCCACAGGCTGCGGTTCCTTCCCCCGCACCCCCAACGCCTGTACCTCCTGGGGTGGCTGTCGCACCCGCCAAGGCCGAGATGGCCGGCTACATGCTGGTGCCAACGGAAAAGGTCCCCTCAGAGTACAATGCAGGCTTCTCACTCTACGTGGCTGCGTTCCCCTTGCTCGACCAGTATCCTGGGCATCGGTTTCAGACGGGACTCTTCGGAACGTGGATGCACGCGCAGTTCGAGGGCAAACCTCCCGCGGATCTGTACTCCGACATTGAAGGAGGCCTGGGCTGGTGGCGGGACACACGTTTCCCCACCGAGACGCCAAAGTTCATCATGGGCGGAGTTGCTGTGAACTTCAAAGAGATCGCCAACGGACCTGCTCATGGCCGGGGAACCTGGGAAAACCCCAAAGGACTCTATGGCGTGGCCCAACTCAGTCCCTGGCTGCTGTTCCCGATTGATGGCTTGAACATCAAGCAGGGCACGCAGGGGGAACTCTTCGGCTACGGTTACCTCCCTCTCCCTCTCACCCCGCCCAAGGCCACGACCGCAGGGAAGAACATCCCCACCGGCGACAACAGCTGGACACTCTTCTTGAACACCAAAAATTTCAAAGGCCCGGTGTGTTTCTTCACGCCCTTCTTCTGGTCCAATTCCGCTGTGGCAAATCCTGCCCTTGCAGGGTTGCTGCTGGACTCACGCGCGTCAGATCCTAACAAGCCCTTCCAGATGGAAACGCAGTATGTGCCTGCCGTAGTGGCAACCGATGCCAAGGGAGACACCTATGCCCGTGTCGCCCCCACTTCCTTTCCAGTGGGAGCGGACGGGGCGACGGCAGTATTGCACCGCCTGACATCCTACCGCAAGCAAGCTCTCTGGGACGGAGTGAAGGCCTGGTTTGACGGCGGTGAGGCAGTCAGCGGAGCCATCCATCCTGAGGGAGCCTTCATTCAGAAGTTCAAAAGCGGCGGCGGTTCCACCTGGAAGATCTACCCTGAAGGCACCCCCAAAGAGGAGAAGATGCCCATCGACTGGAAATCCTTCGCGACGCCCTATTCCTCTGAGCCCTCGACCTTTGGCTACCAGTGGGACGCGAAACTCGTGAAAAAAACCACCTTACCCGACGGTCGCGCCAAGGTCACGCTGCCGGAATACTACCGTCTCGCTCCAAATGGCAAAAAGACCCATTGGGTCGCAGCAGATTCTGCCGAAGTGCCTACCGAAAGCGGCCTCAAAGAAACGGTCTTCAGCCGACCGAAGGAAAAGCCTCCTGAGCCCTATGACACCCCGGAAGCCCCTGGCAGTTCCTTCAGATCACCCGGTCCAACTGCCGGACCTTTCAAAGCCCGCCTCGGCGATGGCAGCATCGTGATTTACTCCTGGTACCGTTTCGCGGATCAGCCCGCCTTGCTCAATGCCGACCTTACCAAGGAGGAGCGGGAGGCCATGCAAACCAAGGTGGAGAAGCTGCACCGCGCCTGGACCAAGGATCGTGAGTACCTCGCGCCTCCCACCATCGGCCAGCTCGCCGACCTTGACCCTGCTCAGCTTGTCACTCCGCCCAAGGGACTGGAGATTGGCTATGTGCCCATCGCGACGCGTCAGGAGCTGGATACGGCGGCGATAGAGGATAGGTGAAACAACCTAGGCGTGGGGTCCCTCACCAGTGTGGAGGAGGCGTCCCGCCTCTTGGTCCTCTTGCCGGAAGATGTCCTGAGGTGCCAGGGACTTTGCCTGTCATAGGGGGATGGGTTCCGAATATGCCTTCCCGCCCTTTCGTCAGGACGATAGCGTTCCCAGTGCAGGCTACGCTGTAGAAGCGCAGCTAGTGCCTCCTCACGTCGGCAGCTACAAAGGCTGTTGGCGATCATTGGCAGAGGGTGTTGTCTGGGAGGCAAACTTCCGGAACCGGCCTGACGGCTGGCGCTCGCAATACATGCCCTTGAGTCAGCTTGCCTCAACTTTCTCTGGCCGGTCAGAGCTTCCCCCAGCCACGGATTGCGAACAACACCAGGCCCCGTAGCAGCCGACG
>JBGGMQ010001003.1:0-3811 GCA_041287975.1 Verrucomicrobium sp.
CCCGGCAAAGACGACCGAGTCCGCCTGCAAAACTGTCCCGTTGTCTGTCACAAAACGCCCATCCTGACAACGCTGCTCCCACTCCGCGGCAGATACGTGTGGGAACAGATCGCACACCATCTGCAACACCGTACTGCCCTCATGCTGGGCAGGCACATTCAATGGACGCCGGTTTTCATATGGCAGACTTCCTGGCAAGGGATGCGAAACCTTCCAGAGCGCTTCGTGCCGCTCTGCGAGCAGATCGGCGTGCTGTTCATCAGTCGTCTTGAAGCAATACGGGCACGAAACGGCAGGGATGAACCGGGCATCCTTCTGGTCATCCTCATCCAGCGGGGATTGGCAGGCAAAACACAGCGCTGAGTCAGTTTCTCGCAAACTGGGATCAACACCCACCCGCTGGTCAAAGACAAAACACTCGCCATCGTAGTGATCAGCACCGCATTCTTCGAAGTACTTCAAGATGCCGCCGTCGAGCTGGTAGATTTGTTCAAAGCCCTCACGCTCCATGAAGGGACCCGCCTTTTCACAGCGAATGCCGCCGGTGCAGAACATCACGATCGGTTGCTTCTTCAGCTCTGAGGGAAGTTTGCGTACAGCCTCCGGGAACTCCCTGAAGTGGTCTATCCCTGGAATGAGAGCACCTCTGAAGGTGCCGAGCTTCACCTCATAGTCATTTCGAGTGTCCAGGAGGGTGATGGGTCGCCCTTCGTCCAGCCAGGCTTTCAAGGTGTGCGCTGAGAGTTTTGGCGAGGTGTGATTCGCAGGGGAAATGCCCTCTACACCGAAGGAGATGATTTCCTTTTTCAACCGCACCAGCATCCTACGGAAAGGCTGCTCGGCGCTGTCGCTATACTTGGGCGTCAGGGCCTCCAGTCCTGGCAAGTCTCTCAACAGACCCAGGAGATGTTCGATCTCCGCAGCGCCGCCGGCCACGAAGAGATTGACGCCCTCTGGACTCAGCAGGATCGTCCCTTTCAGCCCCCAGGCCTTGCATTGAGCCACCAGTTTCTCCCGGAGCGGCTTGAGGTCGGTCAGGTTGGCAAACTTGTAGGCGGCGATGTTCGTGAACACAGGCATGAGCGGGACCCGTAATATGCCCCCTCCCGCCCCGCTGCCAAGCAGGTTCTTCCCCGCCGTGTGGCTCCCAGTGGAAGCAACTGTTTTGCAAACTCCGTCTCCCTGCGCATACTACCCTTCCCATGTCTGAATCAGCCAATCGTCTCCAGCTCCATGACACGCTGACCCGTACCACGCGTGAGGTCTGGCCCTCCGAGGCCGGCACCTTGCGCTTCTATGGCTGCGGTCCCACGGTGTATGGACCAGCTCACATTGGCAATTTCCGCACCTTCGTCGCCCAGGACGTCTTTCGCCGTGTGGTTGAACTGACGGGCACCCCCACCCTGCATGTGCGCAACATCACGGATGTGGATGACAAGACCATTCGCGACTCCCAAAAGGCCGGACAGTCGCTGATCGAATTCACACAGTACTGGACTCAGAAGTTCCATGCCGACTGCGCAGCCCTGAACCTGCTGCCCCCTCACGTCGAACCCAAGGCCACCGACCACATCCCGCATCAGGTGAAGATGATCGAGGACCTGATCCAGCACGGCAATGCGTATGCGGCCCCGGATGGCTCCGTCTACTTCCGGGTCTCCTCCTACGCCGATTACGGTCGCCTCTCCCACCTGGAAGATCGCGAACTGAAGGTGGGTGCCGCCCAGACGGCCAACGACAGCGACGAGTACACAAAGGACTCGCTGGCCGACTTCGCCCTCTGGAAGGCGCACAAGACGGATGATGGCGACAACTTCTGGGAAAGCCCCTGGGGCAAAGGGCGCCCCGGCTGGCACCTCGAGTGCAGCGCGATGGCGCTGGAATACCTCGGTGTGGAGTTCGATCTCCACAGCGGCGGCATTGACCTCATCTTCCCCCACCACGAAAACGAGATCGCCCAAAGCTGCTGCGCCACCGACGGTCGCTTTGCCCGCCACTGGATGCACATCGCCCACCTCATGGTGGACAGTGGGAAGATGAGCAAGAGCCTGGGGAACCTGTACACTCTCGAGGACTTGAAGCACCGTGGGTTCACGCCGGCAGAGGTGCGCTACACTCTGCTCAGTGGAAACTACCGCCAGCCGTTGAATTTCACTCTGCATTCTCTGGATGCCTCGCACCAGGCACTGCTGAAGCTCGCCAAGTTTGAGAAACAACTTAGCCAGCAGGCTGGCGCTACAGCCGGTGCCGCCCCTGCTCACGCAGCACTTTCACAGTCCGGCAAAGCTGGTCCCTTTGCCGCTGCTTGGGAGGCTTTGCTGGATGATCTTAACGTTCCTGGGGCACTCGGAGCCGTGTTTGGCACCATCAACAAACTCAAGCCAGCCACTCTCAGCCCAGAGGAAGCAGCCAATGTTTGGTCCGGGCTGCATTTCATTCTGGACGCGCTGGGCCTTGAACTGCCCGTCGTCAAAGCTGAATCTGATGTCGAAGTGCCTGCCGAGATCCAGGCCCTGGGTGACCAGCGCTGGACTGCCAAACAGGTCCGTGACTGGGGTACCGCGGACGAGCTACGCAAGCAGATCGAACTCGCCGGATGGGTGGTCAAAGACACCAAAGATGGATTCACCATGGTTCCGCAATCGTAATTCATCACACCACTGCCAGTTCCGTCGTGCGTCGCCCTTTTTCCTCCTCATCCGCCATGGACCTTCCTCTCCGTCCCCGCCGCAATCGCAAATCTGAAGGCATCCGTGGCCTCGTGCGTGAGACAGAGCTGACTGCCGCCCATCTCATCTATCCCCTCTTCCTTCATGCAGGCACGGACGACCAACCTATCGCCTCCATGCCCGGCTGTACCCGCTGGAGCCTGGCAGGCCTGGTGAAGGAGGCTGGTGAAGCCCATGCACTGGGCATTCCCGCCGTGGTGCTGTTTCCCGCAATCGCGGACAAGCTGAAAACCAAAGATGCCCGTGAGGCATGGAATGCCAAAGGGCTGGTCCCGCGTGCCATCACCGCACTCAAAAAGGCCCACCCGACCCTCACCGTTATCACGGATGTGGCCCTGGACCCCTACAACGCGGATGGCCATGATGGCCTTGTGGCGGAGGACGGCCGGGTCATGAATGACGAAACCGTCGTCGCCCTCGTCAAGCAGGCCCTGTGTCACGCCACGGCGGGGGCCGACGTTGTCTCCCCCAGCGACATGATGGACGGTCGCGTGGCGGCACTGCGGGCCGCCCTCGACAAGGGGGACTTTCAAGACGTCTCTATCATTTCCTATACCGCCAAGTACGCCTCCGCTTACTACGGCCCTTTCCGTGGTGCCCTGGACTCCGCTCCCAAGTTTGGCGACAAGAAAACCTACCAGATGGACTACGGCAATGCCCGTGAAGCCCTGCGCGAAGCAGCTCTGGATGAAGCCGAAGGCGCGGACGTGATGATGGTGAAGCCCGCCGTCCCGTATCTGGACGTCATCTACCGCCTCCGCCAGAGCAGCTCCCTCCCCATCGCCGCCTACCACGTCAGCGGCGAATATCTCATGATCAAAGCCGCCGCCGCCAGCGGCTGGCTGGACGAAAAGAAAATCGTCCTGGAAACCCTCACCAGCATCCGCCGTGCCGGGGCGGATATGATCCTGACCTACTTCGCCAAGGATGTCGCAAAGTGGCAGAGTGAAGGATAAAGCTTCTATTTAACCACAGAGGCACAGAGAACACAGAGGAATACCCAACTTCAAATTTCAAAAAACAATATTCAGGGAAGCCTCAACTCCCCAGTTTCATAACGCGTCTGCTTAAAAGATGAGCTG
>JBGGMQ010001004.1:0-5178 GCA_041287975.1 Verrucomicrobium sp.
GAAGGCATCAAAGAGTTTTGGCCCGACTATGATAAACTAAGTCAAATCGAGAGGCGCAACAAAGCGGAAGCAGAGTGGTTGAAAATTGCTGAATTTGGAAGCCGCTGGAGCGGCGTATTGAAACACCTTGAACTACAAGAATTCATGGATTCAGCTCAACAACCTGTTGAGGCCCTTCATCACTATGGCCATGGCGGAGAATCACTTGCTCACAAACGTCTAAAAGAATATGTGAAGGCCAATCCAATTCTCTTGGGCCTGAAAGATACCACCAGTTCTATTCTCGAATATACGCTACCATCCCTTGACACTATTGACGTATTATTCAAATCGCCTGAATGTTGGACAGCTGTGGAAGTTAAGTCAAAAGTTTCTGACCGTATAATCGGAGACTACGAAAGGGGAATCTACCAGACGGTCAAATACGGTGCCATTTTAAACGCAATGAAAAGCGATATTCGATATGGTGTTCCAAGAACAGTGAGGACGATACTAGTCCTTGAATCCGACTTGCCAGAGCACCTTAAACCGCTTGCTGACCGCTTATTGATTGATTCTAGAGAAAAATTTCGTCCTCTGTAAGCAATCAACAGTACAAGCTATCTGCACAGGGTCGCAACCCTGCGAATGGTGCAAAATTAATCCCAACTGGAGAAAGGCATATCATCCATCACTTTTCAACACCATCGTATCCTCCCGGTCAGCCCCAGTGGAGACCATGCGCACCGGCACTTCTGTTAGCACCTCGATCCTTTGGACGTACTCACGCGCCTGGACCGGAAGTTTGTGAAACTCTCTTGTGCCAGCCGTGCGGACGCGCCAGCCAGGAAGCGTTTCATAGACGGGTTCAAGGTTGCCAGCCAGATTTCTACTTCCCCATGACGCAGGGGGTGCGTCCACGAGTTTGCCGTTGATGCGATATCCTGTGGCGATCTTGATCTCAGCCAAGTCATCCAGCACATCCAGTTTGGTCAGTGCGAGTTCCTGAATTCCCCCTGCGCGAATGGCGTGGCGCACCATCACCGCGTCAAACCATCCGCAACGTCTTGGCCTGCCCGTATTCACGCCGTACTCGCCACCTCTCTCGCGCAGACTTTCGTCCAAGGCTCCCGTCAGCTCTGTAGGAAAGGGACCGTTGCCCACACGGGTGGCGTAAGTTTTGCAAACTCCAAGCACACTCGCCTGGGTAGCGGGTCCATATCCCGTACCAAGAGCGGCTTGGGCCGCACCCGTGTGCGAGGAGGTGACATAGGGAAAGGTGCCATGATCCACGTCCAGCAAGACTGCCTGAGCGCCCTCGAAGAGGAGTCTCTCTCCTCGTGAATCGGCCGCCTCCAGTAACGGTCCCACGTCTGCCACAAACGGCAGCAGTCGCGGTGCGAGGTCCAGGAGACTCGTCAAAAGTGGCTCCTTCTCCACGGCAGGTTCGCCCCAGCCCCGTAGCAAGGCGTTGTGGTAGGAAAGCAGATCATCCAGTCGCTCTTCCAAAGCAACGGGGTCCGCAAGATCACAGATGCGCACGGCGCGGCGGCCAGCCTTGTCTTGCAAAGCAGGACCAATGCCCCGCAGCGTGGTGCCAATTGGCTGGCGACGCCGGGCCTCTTCCGCAGCTTCAACGAGTCGGTGCACGGGCAGCACCAATACCGCGCGGTCGGAAATGGTGAGTTGATCAGGACTCACATTCACCCCCTGCCTTTCCAGGGTCTCCATCTCCCGAAACAAAGCCTCGGGATCGACGACCACTCCACTGCCGATGACACCCGGACGACCGTGCAACAAGCCGCAGGGAAGCAAGCTCAGTTTCCACTTCTGGCCATGAGCCACCAGGGTGTGGCCAGCATTGTTTCCGCCGTTGAAACGGATCACTCGATCCGCCTGCGCTGACAGGAGATCGACAATCTTCCCCTTCCCTTCGTCGCCCCACTGGGCCCCAATGATGATCGTGTTTTGCATGCCTGGAAGGTGTTCTTCTGGCAGCGCGTGACAAACGAGTTAAAATGACCCTTGGCATCAGAAAAACTCACAGCAAGCATCGTCGCCACTCATGAACCGCCAACTGCCCCCCCTCAATGCGCTGCGCGCCTTCGAGACGGCTGCACGCCTGGAGAGCTTTTCCCGGGCAGCCGAAGTGCTGCACGTGACGCATGGTGCCATCAGCCGACAGATCCAGCTGTTGGAAGACTGGCTGGGGAAACCGCTGTTTGAACGCCGCCACCGGGGGGTTGTGCTCACAGAAGCAGGTCGCGTCTATCTGGAAGGAGTGAGTCCAGCGTTCGACAGAATCGAAGCCGCCACCACCAGCCAACTGGCCCAAAAATCCAGACGAGTGCTACGCGTGAATGCACCGGCCACCTTCACCTTGCGGTGGCTCATTCCCCGCCTTGCAGATTTTCATGGCAAGCACCCGCAACTGGAGATCCGGCTCTCATCTTCGAATGAAGAGGTGGGTGCGCTGAGTGAACCTTTCGATGTCGTGATCCGGGGCGGTCCCCGCCTCTGGAAGGGGTATCAAGGTCACGAGTTCTTGAACGAGCATCGTCTCCCTGTGTGCAGCCCGAAGGTACTTGAGAAGCATCGATTGAAAACTGTGAAGGATCTACGCCACCACACCTTCCTGCACACGGCCAGCCAACCCGATGCCTGGAGCGAATGGCTGGCTCTCGCAGAGATGCCAGAGCTGAAGCCCGCTCATACTGTCACCCTGGATCACTTTTACCTGACGTTGCAGGCGGCTCTGGACGGAGTGGGCGTCGCCATGGGACCCATGATTCTGGTCGCCGAGGATGTCGAGTCAGGCAGACTGGTGGTGCCTTTTGACGGACCCCGATTGTCGACCTGGCACTATTTCGCCTACGTGCCGGACGCCTTGAGTGAGCAGACAGGGGTGAAAACGTTCTTGGACTGGGTTCGAAAAGCAGCCGTCCGTTAATGGGCGCCGGCGAGTGGCGATAGACGAGATGGGACTTCTGTTGGTTCCAATGGAGCGGCTTCGACCTCCATGATCTCTTTTAGATGAGGAGCAAATGCCACGCCCCACTGATCGACGGCTGAGACCAAAGGAAGCAGCGTCTTACCGAGGTCAGTGAGGTGATACTCCACCCGGAGAGGAATCTCATGGTATGTGGTTTTTCCTAAAACTCCATGCAGCTCCAGTTCTCGAAGTTGCTGTTGCAACCCCCGCTTGCTGAGTCCGTCGATCAGCCGGACGAGGTCACGAGGCCTTTGAGCGCCCCGGGAAATCTTGTCGAGGATGCAGAACTTCCACTTCGAGCCGACGACTTCCATGGCAACACTGAGACCGCAGGTATAGTCGATGGGGATCTTCCGTTGGTACATGGCCGTGAATTGGGGTGCACAGAGCCTCCCATTGAGGCGTCAGATACAGGGTAGACCCAAGCCGGGTGGGTTGCAATTGAAGGGGCTGCAACTGTGTTGCAGTGAAGCAGCAGTGCGCGGCATGGAGAGAAAATTATCACCCAGTGCTGAATTCCCCCCCTCGTTGCCAGGAAGGCACACGACTTCTACTGTCTGCCACCCGATGAAAACCCTCGTCATTGTCATCCATCCCCACCTGGAAAAGTCGTTGATCAACAAGCTGTGGATTGAGGAGCTAAAAAAGCATCCCGACCGCTTCGTGATTCATGACCTGCACGGTGCCTACCCCGATGAAAAAATCGATGTCGAGCGGGAGCAGCGAATGGCGGAGGCGCATGACAAGATCGTGTTCCAGTTCCCCTTCTACTGGTTCAACTGTCCGCCTCTCTTCAAGAAGTGGCTTGATGAGGTGCTCACGCACGGCTGGTCCTATGGGAAGGGCAGCGAGTACGCACTGGCAGGGAAGAAGATTGCGTTGGGCATTACTGCTGGCATCAACAAGGAGGACTACACCGCCACAGGCAGGTACAAGTACACTCTGGAGCAGTTGACCTCGCCTTTCGAGCTGACGTTTGAATACATCAAGGAGGACTATCGCTCGTTCTTCGCCCTCTACGGAGCGGAACATGACCCCGACGAAGAGGTGGTGAAAGCCAGTGCACGGGAGTACGTAAAGTTCATTGAGGGGCTTTGATCTTGAGCTGGCTGGCATGCTCTGCCCTGGCTCAAGAATTCACTTTCAATTCACAGAGCGTTCACACAAAAGTCAGGAGATGCAGCCAGACTGCAGGCACCATGCACTCCATGACTCCGGCGGCGGCAAAATTGAGATTTCGCATCACGATGGCCTTCTTCATCGTGGGCCTGCTCATCAGCGGCATCACCGCCTTCCCGCTTCTGACCGAGATGAAGCTCCTGACGCAATGGCTCGGGATCGGGGAAGCGACCTCAACCGCAGGTCACACGGGCTTGAATCTTTGGATCCTCACCGTGAAACTCGGACTGGAGGAAACCTATGCGAAGTATCCATGGATCGCCTATGGCACCGACTGGCTCGCTTTCGGCCACATCGTGATTGCCCTGTTCTTTGTGGGCCCGTTCTTCCGGCCCGCTGAGAGCCGGTCGGTCATCTACACGGGAGTTGTGGCCTGTGTTTTGGTGGTACCGCTCGCACTGATCTGCGGACCGATCCGCGGCATCCCGCTGTACTGGCGCTTGATCGATGGTTCGTTTGGTGTGGTGGGAATTTTGCCGTTGCTTTATTGTTTGAGATTGCTGCGCTATATCGCACCTTCAGGCCCCACGCGTAGCGCACTCTCACCATGACAAAATTCTTGAGTACAGTTGCACTGCTCGTCGGGCTGGCATCATGCGCACCGTTTCCGCACAGGGAGCAACTCACAAGACAGGTCCGCGGCGTCCTGACAGACGGAAACGGGAAACCTGTTTCTGGGGCAAAGGTCACTTACGTCTACCGCGGATTCAAAAAGCTTGGCTCTACGGAGACAGACCCTGAAGGCAAGTACGCATTGGGGCCGTATTACCAATGGTTTTACATTGTCTATCTCGGGTCTCCAGGCGTAGCGCCTTTTCCGCTAAGCTATGGCGCGCATGGAGTTCCGGATTCCCTTGTCGCAGAGAAAGATGGCAAGAGGTCTGTCACCTTGCAAGGTGATGCAACGAACTTCATGGACAAGGCAACCCAAAAGGTTTCCTTCAGAATGCCAGCAGGATCTCGATGGACCAAATACGACAGTGGCATAGAATTGCGGTTTGAGGACCACGTATCGGGCCTGCCTGATT
>JBGGMQ010001005.1:0-3034 GCA_041287975.1 Verrucomicrobium sp.
GCAGGAGTGCACATTTAAGGAGAATCTTTACAAAGCTATGGCGGAAGTGCTTGGGAGTGAGCAGATTGCCACACCCAATGGACCATTTTCGGCCACGGACCTCGTGCGCAGCGATCCCCGCTTGATGTTGACAATGGCGACAACTCTGGTCTGCCTTACCATATGGGGCGGGTATAAACAGGCCCTTAAAGTTGAGGATCTGCTACAATTAAAGTTGGGATCACGAACCGAACCGCAATCAAAACTTAGGAGGCTTCCGCGGAAGGTGTGAAGCATACTGATATAGAGGCTTCTCGGATTTAGGCATTTAGTCGTATAGAATTCGTATTGACGCTTGCTCCAAGGGTCTGTAGAACAGGGTTATACCATTCTGCCATGGAATCACCATTCGACGCGCACTACACCCACAAGGTCACCATTTTGTATGCCGATGGGCGTATGCAGGGGCCCGTTCTTTGCTGCTTTGTGGGGAACAAGCTTTCAATCCCCGATGAAAATCTCTCTCTAACTACCCGCGATCGGCTTTTTAGGACTATGCCGAATGGCAAGGAAGATGAATATGAGATCGAGGATGCTGTGTTTGAAGAAGGATTTGGTGAGATCCCAACAAGCTGGGAACTCACCGTCCGAAGGACAGCGTCGCGGCCGCGAGAACAGGCTAGGACGACGAACATCAGCATCAACAACTCTCAGGGTTTTCAGATTGGGGACCACAACCGCCAGGAGATTGCCCCGGGGTTGGAGAAGCTTATTGAGGCCATTGCCAAAAGCGACGCAGCGCCGGAGGAAAAAGAGGCGGCAAAAAGCAGGGTTGCCGAGTTGCTCCGCCACCCTTTGGTGGGCGCTATTGTTGGCGTGGCTGGCACCGCGATACTTCGGAAGTACTGGGCACCTTAAATCCGATGGAAATTTCCCGCTTCAGTTTAAGGCCGCAGTTGTTTTTTGATACCGGCTTCTACAGGCGATTCATCGGTGTACGAACTGCAAGCAGTTTCGACATCGCGTTCTTTGGTAGCCGGAATAAGGCGCTTTTTCCGTTCATTGACACGGGTAGGCTCCACCGTACGCCATTCGCTTTTCTAGAATGGGTAGGAATCAGTGAGCGCGTGCTAAAGTGTCCAACCCCGCCTGATGCCGAAGAGCTTGTAGCCAATCTGGATGTGCCTGCACTTTATCAGTTTTGGTACGACTTTTTCAAGACAGTGCCGGAGTTGCAAACAGAGGAGCTGCGGGCGGCTGTCTTATCACACAGGAAGTGGGTGGCTGCTCACAGGGTCAAATTGTGGGAAGCCAGTTGCGAGGACATTGTTGCCAGCCCCGAGTGCCTACACATGTTATGCGAAGCGCTGGCGTTTGACCGCGTCCATAACCATGTCGGCGATGCAACACCGTTAAGAGAGTTGCATGACGCGCTTGCGTTTCATGGGTTCATTTCGAATCATCTGTACGCTCGAAATGGAAGCAAGTTTCGTTTGGCGCGCCGAATCTGGGACCGAGTTTGGCGAGAGAAATCTGAAAGCGATCGGCACTTCTTGAAAGGGGTGCAGGACGCCATGTCTATTGCTTCGCATCACGACTACGCAGACTGTGACCTAATTCACTTGGCATGCCTTGGCTACGAGCGGCATGAGAAGGCCAGGCTGCCTGTAGCCTGTTTTACTTTTGACGAGGCGGCTGTCCTTGTGCACCGGATAAGTTGCTATCGCGGACTGATCAAGGCAACTTCGGAGATGTACCCGACTATGGCTTCACAGTTGGGATTCCCATCAGACTATGATCGAGCATACAACGGGGTGGTTTTTTGCCTTTCGCACGACGGGAGTCTCAAAGATACAATAGACGTGGCTACGGATACCCTTCCTTATAAATGCTTCTAGGCCTTCCAGGCCGGGAAGTTCATGGTGCCGTGGAACCCGAAGGTTTTGGCGGGTTGATGCTCTGGGATCTTGTTCTCGATGGAGAACAGAGCGGCGACCTCTAGGGGGGCAAACTTGAAGCCTTCGGCAATGAGTTGCTCACGGAAGACGCTGCAGACCAGCACGTCGCCGGGGAAGTCTTGCCAGGGTATCTCTGCGATGCGGTTGAGGAGCCGTCTGGACTTCAGGCAGAAGCCGCCGTTGCCGACACGGTCTTTGTTCAGGTCTTCAGGCCACGGGGCACCGATGTAGTCATACTCCAGCCAGGCGGGGTCCCAGAGCTCTGGATTGACGATGTAGCCATCGAGGTGAATGCAGAGCATGTGAGACGTGGTGACGTATTTCCAGGTCTCGTAGTTCTCCCAGTAGTTGAACTGTTGCCAGCCGTGGAACCAGTTCAGCAGCCGGGCATTGCCGAAGTGGGCAAGGCGGGTCATGGCGGCCATGAGATCCAGAGCGGAGGCATGGTCGCGGTTCTCGTAGCAGATGAGGGTGATGGCGGAGAGGTCGGGTTTCATGGCAGAAAGGAAAGGGCAGTGAACCACTGATGGGCACTAATTGGCTTCGGAATGATGATGAGGGGAACCGCTAACTGACGCTGAGCTACGCTAACTATGACGGGGATTGGTTTTGCGCCAGCGGCGGAGGCGGATGGCGACTTGGGTGTGTTTGGCTTTCAGCTTCTGCCTTGATCTCTTGCGTGCGACGTAGGCATGAATATTCAGAGTCAATGCTGTGAAGTCTGCCGCACGGCCGCTTGCGCCTGTGTCTTTGTCCTCCCAGTAAAACTCGGTGATAAAGCCGCCCTCGTAAGATTGGGTGCCGACTCGCAGCCCTTTGTCCTTGGGAAATTGGTCGAGGAGACCTGTCATAAAGCGATCCCGGGTATCGCGCGACAGTGTGACGAACACGTCAGCGGAGTTTGAGTTGGGGAAGTTCATGAGCCCTTGGGGTTGGAGAAGATCCAGAGTATCCCGACGGCCAGCGTGGCGCAGAGAACTAACCCTGAGTCACCTGTGCGAACGGCCACGAATGCCGAGCAGACGAGCGCTGTGACGGACACCGCAGTGAGGGAGAAGTATTTGGTTGTCATTCCTCAGAGGGCTGGGGTGTGGGGT
>JBGGMQ010001006.1:0-3397 GCA_041287975.1 Verrucomicrobium sp.
CGCAAGGTGCGCTTCACTTTGATCTCAACATTCCCGATGCGCAAAGTTTCACCAGGCTTGGGAGGGTAGCCAAAGCGGTTCATGACCAGTCCGCCGATCGTGTCCACGCCTTCCGCAGGTGGCAGTGTGATCTCGATTTCACGTTCCACTTCCTCCAGCCGGGCACTTCCCAGCACGAGGTAGCGGTCATTGCCAATGGGCTGAATCTCCGCGGCATGCCCGGGGGCGGGGGCGGCCTTGGCCAGGATGGCCTCCACAAACCCTGCGCGGGTAAGCACCCCCTCGAAGCCGCCGTACTCGTCCACTACGACAGCGGCTGAATTCTCTGCGGGCAGGTGTTGCCGCCAGGCTTCGATCAGCAAGATGGTCTTCGGCACGAAGACAGGGGCACTGGTGAGAGTGCTCCAGTGGGGACGCCCCGCCAGTTTCCACCGCTGCACGTCCACAAGGTAGGCAATCGAGTCCTGCTGCTCGTCGAAGACAGGCACAAAACGGTGCCGGGTGCTCTCCAGTGTCCGGCTTGCCTCGTCATCGCCCGCATCGTGCGGCATCAGCAGCAGGTCCACACGCGGAGTCATGGCATCCCGCACGGTGAGGCTGTTCAGGTTCACCACAGATCGCAGGAGCGCGGCTTCATCCGTACCCAAGACACCCTGCTCCTCCCGCATGTCGATGAGCGTCTCCACCTCCTCAGGCAGCAGATTCTGCCGGGGCTTGATCTTCTTCGGGGCCAGAACAGTGGCCATGAACTCACTCACCCGGCGCAGTCGGGAGGTGACAGGTCGGGAGATGCCTCGCACGGCCAGAAAGAGGGGCAGTGTTCGTCGCAGGGTGCGCGTGGGGGAACGCAGGGCCAGGGCATTGGGCAGGAACTCCACGACGAGGAAGCCTGTGCCGAAGAGGGCGGCTCCGCTGAGCCAGGGATTGCTGCCCATCCCGCGCAGCGGGCCCATGATCAACCACAGACCGATTGTGGCGAGCAGCAGGTTGCAGAAGCTTCCCAGGAGCAGCACCTCAGGCAGCGCTGAGAGGGGGTCTTTAATTTCCGGCGCATTTCTCGCGCGACCCTTCACTCCTGGGATGCCTTGGGAGGGAGTGCCTTTTTTCCGGAGGACAAACAATGCCGTCTCCAGCGCTGAGAAGCTGGCAGCCACATACAGCAGCACCACAAAAGCGATGGAGAGAAGAACGGGCACCAGCAGGGTCATCGCGATGCAAAAGGGGAGCTTCAGGTTGAGGCACCCCAGAAAGGGTCAAATCAAAAGTCGAGTGCCAGCCAGCGGAGGTTCATCGGTCGTAGTGGCCTCCGCGGGCCGGCGTGGGGGAACAAATCAGTCTTCCAGCGTGTGAATGAAGAGGCCTGAGCGGAGTTTGGGCTCAAACCAGGTGCTCTTTGGCGGCATGATCTGGCCAGCGTCAGCGATGTCCATGAGTTGCGAAACGGTCGTGGGGTACATGCTGAAGGCCACGGCATGGGAGCCACTGTCCACCAGCTTCTCCAGCTCTGCTGTGCCGCGGATGCCACCGATGAAGTCGATCTTGTCGCTCGTGCGGGGATCATCGATGCCCAGCACCGGGGTCAGCACGCGCTGCTGCAGGATGCTTACGTCCAGAGCATCTTCCGGGGTCGCGTCAGGGGTCGGCTCCCAGTTCAGGGTGTGCCAGACACCGCCGATGTACATGCAGGCCTCGCCCGCCTTTTCTGGCGTCTTCTTGCCATTGGGGTCCATGCTGAAGATCGAGCCGATCTGCTCCAGGAACTCCTGCAACGAGTGCCCGTTGAGTGTCTTCACCGCCCGGTTGTAGGGGAGGATCTTCAACTCGCTGGCGGGGAAGAGCACGTTCAGGAACCAGTTGTAGTTCTCCTGGCCGGTGTGGCCCGGGTTCTTCTCCCGGCGCTCCTTGCCCACGCGGGCGGCGCTGGCACTGCGATGGTGGCCATCGGCCACATAGGCCAGAGGGATCTCAGAAGCAAAGAGGCGGCTGATTTCTGCGCAGGTCTCAGCAGGGAGGCGCCAGACCTGTTGGCGGATGCCATCAGGGGCCACGAAGTCATTGATGGGAGCGTCCTCCGTCTCGTGCTTCTTGGTCAGAGCCAGCACGCCGGTGTGATCACGGTAGGTCAGGAAAATGGGACCGGTGTTGGCGCTCAAGGCGTCCACCAGACGGGTGCGGTCATCTTCCTTGGCCTTACGGGTCTTCTCGTGCTTCCGGATGATGTCGTTTTCGTAGTCCTCGATGTGGCACACTCCCACAAGACCGGTCTGGGCATGCTCGCCCATGACCTGACGGTACAGGTACATGCAGGGGGCGGTTTCCCGCACCAGCACGCCATCAGACTGAAGCTTCTTGAAGTTCTCGACCGCCTTGGCGTACACGGCGGCATCGTAGTCACCCACCTCATCGGGCAGGTCGATCTCGGCGCGATCCACGTGGATGAGGTTGATGGGATTGCCCTCTCCCAGGACTTTGGATTCTGCACGATTGACAACGTCGTACGGGACAGCCGCGACTTCAGCGGCAAGTTCAGGGGCAGGCACGAGGCCTTGAAAGGAGCGGAGCTGCATGGTGGCGATTCGAATGAAGAGGTGTCTGTAGCGGCTGCGGACCCAATGTGCAAGCCGGGGGCGTTGACAATCCTGCCCCGGAAAACGCAGAAACCAGCCCGCGAAGGCTGGTTTCTTATAAAAACTCGATGAGGCTGAGTCGCTTACTTTCCAGGCTTGGGGTAGCCTTCAAGCTTCACTACCGACACCTTCTCAGTAGTGGGGAAGTCAGCAGGGATGGCCGCGGTGGCGACGACTTTGCCCGTGGCCGCCCATTCTGTACCGCGCTGGAGCAGCAGGTAGAAACCGCGATCCAGCATGGAGTAGTCCGCATGACCCAGCGTGGTGTGAAACACGCGCCCCTTGCCATGGCTCAGCACGAGCGAGTTCGGCTCCAGCACACCGGTCAGGTCAGATTTTGATGCGGTGAGGATCTCCACATTCTCAGCCGGGCCGCGCAGTTTGCTGTAGAGCTCGTCCTTGGCATGCAGCCAGGCCTTGGGCAAGCCCTTGGTGATGGGGTGGTCCACGCTCTGGGTCTCCACCAGGAACTCATGCTGGGGGCCATGGGCTCCCCCGTTGCCCGCCGTGGTGTCGCGAAAGAGTTTGCCGTCTTTCACATAGAGCCACGGGCCTGACTTCTCATTGCGACCGCCCCAGCCACCCACGCCAATCATCTCATTGTAGGCTTTCCAGGCGGGGAAGGAATTGTTCGCGGCATGCACGGAGACAAAGCCGCCGCCGTTTTGCACATAGGATTCGAAGTCCTTCTGCACGCCCTCGGGCCAGTCGGCGCCGTTGTAGTTGCTCACCACGACGGCGTAGTCGCTGAACTTGGGCTTCCAGGATTG